>NZ_QKLH01000021.1:0-53438 GCF_003224215.1 Curtobacterium sp. MCLR17_043
AGATGTGTATAAGAGACAGGTGTGGTCGAGTGCCGGCACGTCGCTACCGGGCAGGGCTGCGGCAGCGGCACCCGTGGCGACGGCCTGTGCGAGACGCTGCTCGGGCGAGGCTCCGGCCACCTCGGCGAGCAGGTACCCGGCGAGCGAGGAGTCCCCCGCGCCGACCGTCGAGCGGGCGATGATCTTCGGTGCGGCGGCGGCGAACGCCCCCTCGTCGGAGACCAGCACGGCGCCGGCGCTGCCCAGGGTGAGCAGGACCGTGCCGACGTTCCTCCGCCGCAGCCGCTGGGCTCCGGCCACCGCGGCGTCGAGGTCGCGCTCGTACTCCTCGGGGTCGCCGCCGACGACCTCGGCGAGTTCCTCGGCGTTCGGCTTCACCAGGTCGATCCGTTCGCCCGACTGCAGCAGCGCGGTGAACGGCACCCCGGACGAGTCGACGGCGATCCGGACGTCGGCACCGTGGCGGGCACGGACGGCCCGGACGAGCACGGCGAGTGCGTCGTCGGGCAGACCGGGCGGCAGCGACCCGGCGACCACGACCCAGCGGGCGGCGGGGCCGGTGGCGGTCGCAGCGGCGGTGTCGGCGACCAGGGCGGCGAGGTCGTCGAGGCGGCCGGCGAGCGAGGGGCCGGGTTCGTTGAGCTTCGTCGTGGTGCCGGTCGGTTCGGTCACGGTGACGTTCGAGCGGAGGGGCGCCCCGATCGCCAGCGCGGCCGTCGGGATGCCGCGTGTGGCCAGGCCGAGCAGGACCGGGTCGAGCTCGTCGCCGGGCAGGACGGCGACGGTGTCCCCGCCGCTCGCGACGACCACGCGGGAGACGTTGACGCCCTTGCCGCCGGGTTCCGCGGTGGACCGGGTCGCACGCTGGACGGCGCCGCGCTGCAGTTCGCCGGCGAGCTCGATCGTGCGGTCGAGGGACGGGTTCGGGGTGACCGTGACGATGCGGGCGTTCATGCGACGACCACCTCGACGTCGGCGTCGGCGAGCGCGCCGGCGAGGTCGGCCGGGGGCTGTTCGTCGGTGACGAGCGTGTCGATCTCGTCCAGGCGCGCGAACCGCATCAGGGCCTCCACGCCGTGCTTGGCGGCATCGGCGAGCACCACGGCCCGTCGGGCGGCGAGCACGTAGGCGCCCTTCACGGCGGCCTCGTACTCGTCAGGGGTGCTCAGACCGAAGCCGGCGGACAGGCCGTTCGTGCCGATGAACGCCACGTCGGGCCGGAGCGCGCCGATCTGCTCGACGGTGGCCGTGCCGACCGCGGCGCTCGTGACGCCACGCACGCGGCCGCCGAGCAGGTGCAGTTCGAGGTGCTCGCTGTGCTGCAGGGTCGCGGCGATCGGCACCGAGTTCGTGATGACGGTGATCGTCGAGCCGGCGACCTCGGGCTCCCAGCGGGCGAGCTCGGAGGCGACGGCGGCGCAGGTGGTGCCGGCGTCGAGTGCGATCGAGCCGGTGAAGGTCGGCGGCACCAGGCGCATCGCGGCGCGGGCGATGGCTGACTTCGCGGTGCCGTGCTGCCCCTCGCGCTCGGCGACGCTGAGTTCGACGACGCTCGAGCGGCCGACGGGGACCGCTCCCCCGTGCACCCGGCGCAGGACCCCGGCGGACTCGAGGGCGTCGAGGTCACGGCGAACGGTCTCGGTGGTGACGTCGAAGTGCTCGGCCAGACCGGCGACCGACACGCGACCGGCGGACTGCAGCTCGGCGGCGATGGCGGTGTGCCGCTCGGTTGCGTACATGCCCGAACTCCTTCGTTCCGTTGGGTTTCGAGCACTGTACGTCTGAAACCCACAAGAACGCAACCGTTCCGTCACGCAACCAACACGTCCACAGGTGCTGGGGGTGTCCTGCCGCGGTCACGACACGTCGCGAGCCGGAGCCCGTGGGGTCATGAAGTGTCGGGTGCGAGGGCGCCAACCGACGCTCCGTGACCGTTCGCAGGCGAGCACGCGGGGTGTTCTGACCACGCGACAGCGCCCCGGTCCGCTCGAAGTGGACCGGGGCGCAGCACCACACAGGTGCCGGTCGTCCGAGCGCTACCCCTTCACGGCACCTGCCGTCATCCCGCTGACCAGCCGGCGCTGCACGATCAGGAAGAACACCACGACCGGGATCGAGAACAGCACGCTCGCCGCCATCAGCCCACCGAAGTCCGTGCCCTTGTTCGTCGAGAACCCGGCGAGCCAGACCGGCAGCGTGTACATCCCCTGGTCCTTGAGCATCACGTACGCGATCAGGTAGTCGTTCCACGCCGCGATGAACGCGAACACGCTCGTGGCGATGACCCCGGGCATGACGAGCGGGAACAGCACGCTCCACAGGATCCGGAAGGTGCCGGCGCCGTCGACCTTCGCGGCCTCTTCGATCTCGACGGGGACGGCCACGAAGAAGCCGCGCATCACCCAGATCGAGAACGGCAGCACGCTCGCCACGTACGCCAGGATCAGCCCGACGTAGCTGTTCAGCAGCCCCAGGGTCTGGAACGACAGGAACAGCGGGATGAGCAGTGCGCCCGAGGGGATCATCTGCACGAACAGGATCGCGACCAGGATCGCCCGCCGACCCCGGAACCGGAACCGCGACAGTGCCGCCGACGCCAGGAACCCGACGACGATCGACAGCAGCACGGCCGCCACCACGACGATGGTGGAGTTGCGCAGGTAGACCAGGAATCCCTCCTGCGTGAGCGCCCGCGTGAAGTTGTCGAGCGTCGGGTGCAGCGGCGCCCAGATCGGGGTCATCGTGGTGACCTCGTCGGCGGGCTTGAAGGCCGTGTTCACCATCCAGTAGATCGGGAACACCCAGACCAGGCAGAACACCACGGCGATGGTGTTCGCGACGATGCGCGGCTTGCGCTTCCGGACAGGGACGGTCACAGGTCCTCCTCCCCGCTCCGGACGAGCCGGCGGATGTAGTAGCTGGTGAGCACCCCGAGGATCAGGGTCGAGATCACGGCGATCGCCGCGCCCTGCCCGTAGGCATTGGACACGAACGACTGCACGAAGGTCCAGATGCCGAGCGTCAACGTGGCCTCCTCCGGTCCGCCGCGGGTGAGCAGCCAGATCTGGTTGAAGACGTTGAAGTCCCAGATCACCGACAGGATCGACACGAGCAGCAGCGTCGGCGCGAGGGCCGGGAGCGTGATCGCGCGGTACATCGTCCACACCGAGGCCCCGTCGAGCGCACCCGCCTCGTAGTACTCCGGCGCGATCTGGGACTGCGCGGCGTAGAGCGTCAGCGCCACGAACGGCACGGCCTGCCAGATGACGAGCGTCAGCACGATCGTGTACGCCTGCCCCGGGTGCGACGCCCAGTTGTCCTGCGTGTGGTCGCCGAACACCCGCAGCTGCGTGATGAGCCAGTTGAGCACGCCGTAGAACGGCTGGAAGAGCCACTGCCAGACCAGGCTCGAGGCCACGTTCGGCATCGCCCAGGCCAGCACGAGCACGACGCTGACGATCGTGCGCATCGCGACCCCGAGACGGGTGAGCAGCTGCGCCACCCCCATGCCGATGACGATCGTGCCGAGGACCATCGCGCCCGTGACGAGCACGGTGCGCAGGATGACCGGCCAGAACGACGCGTCGGTCAGGACGTCCGTGTAGTTCGTCAGCCCGGTGAAGCCGGCCTGCCCGGTGAAGATCGCCCGCAGTCCGTAGTCCTGGAACGAGATGATGACGAGCCGGACGAGCGGGTAGACGACGAGGGCGAGGAGCAGCAGTGCCGCCGGGGCCAGCAGGACGAGCGGCGCCCGCGACCCGACCGGCGACCGACGACCCGCGCCGCGCCCACCCCGACGGACACCCCGCGACGGCCCCTGCACCGGCCCGTCGACCCGTCGGCCGCCGGTCCACCGGCCGCCGGTGCCCCGCCCGCCGGTGCCCGGCGCGGACTGCTCCGCGTCGGTCACCGGCTCCGCAGTGGACGTCATCGCCTACGGCTGCGCGTTCAGCGCGGTCGTGAGGTGCTTCGAGAAGCCCTCGGCGGCCTGCTCCGGCGACTTCCGGCCGGTGGCGACGTCGGCGAACATCGACTGGAACGAGGCGTCGCCCTCGATGGTGGCCCAGCCCGGCGTGGCCGGGGTCGGTCGGCTCGTGCCGGCCGCCTCGAAGTACGGCTTGTGCAGCTCGTCGACGTCGCCGGCGACCGCGTCGAGCAGCTCGGTCGAGTTCGGCTCCCAGCCGTCGACCCCGAACACCTGGTCCTGCTGGAACTCCTTCGAGGTCAGGATCTTCAGGTAGTACAGCGCGAGCTCCTGGTTCTTCGCCTTGGCCGGGATCCCCAGGTCGGAGCCGCCGAGGAACACCGGCTGCGTCTTCCCCGCGGTCGAGGACGGCATCGGGAACGTGCCGATGCGATCGGCGAGTTCCGGCTTCGCCGTCGTGATCGAGCCGATCTCCCAGGCGGACCCGAGGAACGCCGAGGTGTTGCCCTGCGCGAAGACGTCGCTCTGCGAGGGCTTGTCGGTGTTGATGTCCTGGGTGGACTTCGCCGAGTACGTGTTCTGGAAGTCCTTCCAGGCGGTCAGCCCCTCGACCGCGTCCGCGGAGTCGAGCGTGCCGGTCCACTTGCCGCCCTTGTCCGTCGCGATCTCGCCGCCGGCGTCCCAGACCCACTGCAGCCCGCCGTACCAGTACTGCCCCGGCATGTAGAAGGCGGAGAAGTCACTGGCCGGGTTGGCGGCCTTGACCTTGTCGAGGTCGGCGGTGAGCTCGTCGTAGGTGGTCGGCACGTCGGTCACGCCAGCGTCCTTCCAGACCTGCTTGTCGTAGACCACGGCCCGGTTGCCGGCGAACAGCGGCGCCCCGTAGAGCTTGCCGTCGACGGTGGCGGGGCCCTCGAGCCCGGTGAGCCAGGTCTGGCCGTCCTTGAGCTCGTCGCGGTACGGCGTCAGGTCGGTCAACCCGCCGGCGGCCGCGTAGACCGGCACCTGCGTGTTGCCGAGGTCGACGACGTCGGGGGCGTCGCTCTGCGCGAGCGCCGTGGTGAGCTTGGTGGTGATCCCGTCCCACTGCTGGGTCTGGATCTTCACCTTCGCCCCGGTGTCGGCGGTGAACTGCTTGCCGGCGGCGTCGAGCACCTTGTCGCTCAGGTCGCCGTTCATCATCCAGACGGTGATGGTCTTGCCCGTGCCATCGGGCGTGCCGATGGACTTCGTGCCGCCGTCGGAAGCGGCGTTGCTCCCGGCGGAGCACCCGGTGAGGGCGAGCGCGCCTGCGAGGGCGAGCGCACCGAGTGCGGCGAAACGCGTTCGTGTCACGATGACTCCCTTGGTCCGACCTTTATGAAAGGACGTTGCGTATTCGCAATAGAAGACCCTGCGGGGCCCCTTGTCAACCGTTGGATCGGTCCCTGTGACCGCTTTCGATCCGCGTGTTTCCGGGGCATCACGGATGTCGAACAGATCGATGCAGGTGCTTGACCAGGTGGTCATGACCAGGCATGATCTGCGACTCGCGTCCGGTGTGTGGAAGCGACCGCCTGGAGGCCCGGTGCCGGTCCGCCGGACCGGCACCGGGCCTCCCGTGCGCGCGTCCACCGCACGCGTCAGACGGCCGCCAGTGCGGACGTCGGCGGGATCCGTGCGGCGCGCGCCGCCGGGTAGAGCCCGGACACCCCGCCGATCACGACGGTGGCGCCGAGGCCCCCGACGACGGCCCACACCGGCAGCGCGACCGGCCAGCCCTGCGCGACGGCGAACACCACCGTCACCCCGACGCCGAGCACGACGCCGGCCACACCACCGAGGAACGACAGCAGCAAGGACTCGACCAGGAACTGGTCGCGGATGCTCCGACGTCGGGCGCCGAGGGCTCGGCGGACACCGACCTCGGCGCGGCGTTCGAGGACGGTGATCACCATCGTGTTCGCCACCCCGATGCCGCCGACCAGCAACGCCACGCCCCCGATCCCGACCAGCAGCCCGGTGAAGGAGTCGTCGGTCGCGTTCTTCGCCGCCAACGCGTCCGACGGTCGCGTCACCCCGACGTCCTGCGCGTCGCCCGGTCGGATCGCGCCGGCGAGCCGGTCCCTCGACCGTTCGACGTGCGCCGGGTCGACGCGCGCGTGGACCGCGGTCGGCACTCCGTCGAACCCCAGCTGCTCGGCGAACCCGCTCGGCACGAACACCTGCGAGTCGAGGTCCTCGGCGAGCGCGACGGGTCCGAGTACCCCGACCACCTGCACCCACTGCCCGCCGATCCAGACCCGGCTGTCCGGGTGCAGGTCCTCGATGCCGAGGGCAGCGGCGGCCCGGGAGCCCAGCACCACCTGCGGCGGCGCTCCGGTCGTGTCGTCGAGCCACCGGCCCGATGCGAGCTCGCCACCGAGGACTCGTGGGACGTCACCCCACGCGGCCAGCACCCCGATGCCCTTCGTCTGCGGCACCGGGACGAACGCGTTGCGGTAGACGCCGGTGTCCGGCACCGTGCCGACCGCAGCAGCCGACTCGACGTCGTCCTGCCGCAGCACGGAACCGAGCGCGGTGGACGGCAGCGGGACCGGTTCGCCGAAGCCCTGCGCCTGCGTGGCCGTCAGCACGTTCGTCCCGAGCGCGTCGAGGACCTGGTCGACCTTCGCCTTGCTCGACGACGAGATCCCGACGACCGCGATCATCGCCGCGATGCCGATCGCGATGCCGAGGGCCGACAGCACCACGCGCCCCGGCCGGGTCCGCAGCCCGAACGCCCCGAGTCGGAGCAGGTCGCCCGCACCGACGGTCCGACGCCGGGTCACCGGTCGCCCTCGTGCTCGATCCGGCCGTCCCGCATCCGGATCCGTCGGGGCAGCGACGCGGCGAGGTCCAGGTCGTGCGTGATGACCACGACCGTGGTGCCCGCCGCGTTGAGCTCACGCAGCAGTCCGACGACCGCCGCGCCGGATGCCGTGTCGAGCGCCCCGGTCGGTTCGTCCGCGAGCAGGATCGTCGGGTCGCCGACGACGGCCCGCGCGATGGCGACCCGTTGGCGCTCACCGCCGGAGAGCTGGTGCGGTCGGTGGTCCGCCCGGTGCGACAGACCGACCCGGCCCAGGGCTTCGACCGCCAGCCGGTGCCGCTCGCGCCTCGGGACCCCGGCGTAGAGCACCCCGTCGGCGACGTTCTCGGCCGCGGTCGCTCCGGCCTGCAGGTGGAAGTGCTGGAACACGAAGCCGACGTGGTCGGCCCGGAGCTCCGAGAGCGCGTCGTCGGACATCACGGCGACGTCGTTGCCCGCGATCGTCACGGTGCCCGACGTCGGCCGGTCGAGCGTGCCGATGATGTTCAGCATGGTCGACTTGCCGGACCCCGACGGCCCGACGACGGCGACGAGTTCCCCGGCGAGCACCTCCATCGACACCCCGCGCAACGCGTGGACGTCCCCGTGGACCTTCGTCACCTCCCGGAGCGCGAGCACGGTGCTCGCTCCGGCCCCGGCGCTCACGTGGGCACCACCACGCGGTCGCCGGCCGTGACCGCACCGGTGATCGCCACCCGCCCGTCGGCCGTGAACCCGGGGTCGACCCGAACCCGCTTCGTCGTGCCGTCGCGCTGCACCACGTCGACCGCGTACGCCCCGCCGGCCCCGGCGACGAGCGCGGCGACCGGGACGGAGAGCACGTCGCGCTCGGTCGTGCCCTGCGCGTCGACCTGCGCCGAGGCGGCACCGGGCAGCTCGCGCCGACCGGGGTCGAACGACACCGACACGTCGACCTTCGACCCGCCGTCCTCGGTGGTGGTCGGCTGCGCGTCGACGACCTCGCCGGGCATCCGCGCTCCGGCCCCGTTGATCCGGACGTCGACCGTCGAGCCGACGGTGAGCCGTTCGGCATCGCGCTGGGACACCGTCACGATGACGATCCGCTCCGTGCTGGTGACCTGCAGCACGTCGCCGGCGGCGCCACCGCCGGTCCCGCGGGACACGCCGTCACCACCGACCCCACCGGCGCCACCCGTCGACCCGGTGTCAGAACCGAGCCGTCCGTCGACAGCGGCCACCCGCACCGCACCGTCCACGAAGGCGACGTCGTCCGCCGTCAGCACCCCGGTGACCTCGTGCCCCCGGTCGGCCTGCCACTGCCGCACCGCCCGCTCGGACCGTGGACCGAACGCGTCGTCGACCGACACGTCGTACCCCAGCGCCGACAGGTTCTCGTTGAGCTGCCGCACGTCGGTGCCCGTCCGCCCGCGCTCGAGCGAGCGCCACAGCGGCACCGTGCCGTACATGGCCCGGACGCCGCGCTCGTCGACGGCGTAGAGGTACCCGTCGCGCTCGATGACGTCGCCGGGTCGCGGCAACCAGGTGATCGTGCCGGACGCCGCGCCGGGGACACCGACCGCGGCGCCGTACCCGAGCGTCCCTGCGAACACCTTCGAGTCGGTGAGGTCTCCCTCCGTGACGACCGCCGTCGCCCCGGCGCCCGCTCCGCCGGCCTCGGTGCCCGGGGACGTCGACGCCGCCGATCCGCTCGGCAGTCCGGCGAGCGCCCACGTGCCGGTCCCGGCCGCGAGTGCGGCCACGAGACAGACGGCCGCGATCGTCCGGCGGCGCGTGCCGACCATCACCGTGCCACCCCCGCACCGGCGGACTCCGCCGCCTCCGCGTCGCACGCGCGGGCCACCTCGTCGAAGGCCTCCTGGTCGTCCGGCTGGTAGCGGATCTTGCCGTCCTCGTCGTCCGGGTAGTCGGAGAACCCCTGCTCGCGGATGCACTCCGCCGTCCGCAGCGTCCGGTCGTCGTCGCCCGGGATCTGCTCCGCGACCCGGGCGTCGCCGGCTCCCGCGGTGTCGTCGAGGCAGCTCCGGAGGTCCCCCTGGTACTGCTCCTCGTCGACGCCGTCGGGAGCGCTGAGCTGCAGGCCCGAGCCGCTCCCCGGGTCCGGCATGTCGTAGCCCTTGTCCCGCATGCACTCGGCGAGCGAGGACCCCTTCGCTGCGGTGTCAGCCGTCGACGCCGCGTCTCCCCCGGGCGTACTGCCCGAGCAGGCGGCGAGCAGTCCGGGCAGTAGCAGGGTCGCCGCGGCGGCAGCGAGCAGGGATCGGTTCCGACGGGTGGTCGTCCTGGTCGTGTTCATGACCCCAGGACACCCGACCGGCTGTTTCGGCGCGTGTACCGGCCGGGTTACACCGACGAAACGTCGACGCGGACGACGAGCCCGCCCGTCGGCCGCGCCGTGAGCGCCAGGTGCCAACCGTGCGCCTGCACGATC
Organism: Curtobacterium sp. MCLR17_043; assembly: GCF_003224215.1. Taxonomy (NCBI): domain Bacteria; kingdom Bacillati; phylum Actinomycetota; class Actinomycetes; order Micrococcales; family Microbacteriaceae; genus Curtobacterium; species Curtobacterium sp. MCLR17_043. Next base: position 9,187 of record NZ_QKLH01000021.1, read on the forward strand.
GCGGCGACGATGGACAGGCCGAGCCCGCTGTGCCGGTGCGCACGGGGGCCGGACGGGCAGCGCCGGAACGGTTCGACCAACCGGACAGCGTCGGACGCGGGCACGACGGGCCCCGAGTTCTCGACGACGATCCCGGCCGCGGACGTCGTGACCCGGACGAACCCGTCGTGTTCGTTGTACTCGACGGCGTTGCCGACGAGGTTGACGAGCAGCTGGTGCAGCAGCGTCGGCTCGCCTGCGACGATCAGGCCGGGAGGCCCGGTGTGGGCTGCGCGGACGAGGGTCACCCCGGCGTCGGCGGCGGTCCCGGACATCGCCGCGATCACCGCGTCCGTCACCTCGTCGACGTCGACGGCCTGCGTCGCGCCGGCCAGCCCACGGTCCGCCTCGGCCAGGACGAGGAGCGACTCGACCAGGTGTTCGGTCCGCCGGTTCTGCTCCAGCAGTTCCTCGCGCGTCGCGCGGACCTCGCCGCGGTCGGCCGCGTCGTGCAGCCCGATCTGCACCGCGGCCCGCTGCACCGCCAGCGGCGTCCGCAGTTCGTGCGACGCCTGTGCCACGAAACGGCGCTGGCTCTCGAACGCCGTCTCGAGCCGATCGAGCAGGTCGTCCACGGTGCGGGACAACCGCCGCAGCTCGTCGTCCGGACCGTCGAGGGCGATGCGCTCGTGCAGGTTCGACGCCGTGATCCGGTTCGCGGTCGCCGTGATCCGGTCGATCGGCAGGAGCATCCTGCGGCTGACCAGCCACCCGACCCCGCCGGCCACGACCCCCGCGCCGCCGATGCCGATCGCAGACCACTGCCACTGCTGCACCGCGACGAGGCGGACGACCGACACCGCCTCCCTTGTGTCGCCGCGTGCGGAGCCCTCGCCGAGCGGCACCGGCCTGGACGTCGGGACGGACTGCGCTGGTGCAGCCCGTCGGACCGCCGCAGTGTCGAGTCCCGCACCCACGCCCGCCAAGGACATCACGTTGGAGAACACCACGACCCCGGTGGCCAGCGCCATCGCCGCGAGCGCGAACGTCCACGCGGTGCGTGCCCGGATGCTCCACAGCCCGGGCCGTCGTCTCACAGCGCGTACCCCTGACCCGATACCGTCCGGATGGGGTCGGGGTCCCCGAGCTTCCGGCGGAGCTTCGACACCGTCACCCGGACCGCGGCGGTGAACGGGTCGATGTTCATGTCCCAGACCTTCTCGAGCAGGTGCTCGGCGGAGACGATCCGGCCATCAGCACGGAGCAGGGTCTCGAGGACGCCGAGTTCCTTCGAGGTCAGGTCGAGCGGCCGGCCGTCGCGCGTCGCGATCCGCCGGTTCGTGTCGACGACGAGCCCGGCGCGCTCGAGCACCGGGGCGACGGGCGCGGCGCTGCGACGCCCCAGTGCCCGGACCCGCGCGACGAGTTCCGGGTACTCGAACGGCTTCGTCAGGTAGTCGTCGGCCCCGAGTTCGAGCCCGTGCACCCGGTCACCCAGGGTGGCCGCGGCGGTGAGCAGGAGGATCCGCGTGAGCGCCCCTCGTGCGGCCAGACGCCGTGCGACCTCGTCACCGTGCAGCCCGGGGACGTCCCGGTCGAGCACGACGACGTCGTAGTCGTTCACCGCCAGCAGCTCGTCGGCGTCGTCGCCGCGGTAGGCGACGTCCACCGCCATGTCCTGTCGGGTCAGGCCCGTCGCGACCAGGTCGGCGAGGGCTCGTTCGTCGTCCACCACGAGTACGCGCATCGATACATCACACGTGACGTACCTTTGCTGGACCTGGGAAGGGGTCAGGCGTCGAACGGCACCTCGCCGTGTTCACTGACGCCGGCACGCTGCCGGTACGACAGGTGCCCGCCGAGGTACCCGCCGACGCTGACGACGGCGAGACCCGCGAAGCCGAGGAGCTTGCCGGCACCGTGGTTGCCGCGCTTCCGCTGCAGCCACGACAGGCCGTACAGCGACAGACCGGTCCAGTTCACGGCCTGGTGCACCCATCCGGTGCGGAGCTGCTCGCGGTTCAGCTCGGACCAGTCGACGTAGCCGGCGACCGACGCGCTGCTCGCCGAGACGACCCCGACGCCGACCAGGGTCTTGGCCGCCTTCGCGTTGCCCTTCCCGCCGACCAGGTCGAGCACCGCGGCGGAGATCCAGGCACCGAGCGGCACCTGCACCATGAGCGGGTGGATCGGGTGGCCGAACGGCACACCGTGCAACAGCTGGCGCAGCGCCTTCGGCTTGGCGAGGGCGTTCACGACGGCACGGTCGATGTCGACGGCCTTGTCGAGCACACTCGCGTGCTCGACGGCGTCGGTGAGGCGACGGATCGCGCGGATCTCAGGCATGCCGTGGACGGTAGACGAACGGCCCGTCACCGGTCCCAGGAACCGGTGACGGGCCTCCTGTCCGTCGTGGTGGGCTACTCCTCGACGATCTCGGCCAGCTCGAAGGGCTCGACCGTCAGGCCGTCGCCGTCCGCCGCGACGTCCACCCGGACCGTGTCGCCGTCGCGGACGTCACCCGACAGGATGGCGCGCGCCAACCGGTCGTCGATCTGCCGCTGCATCAGGCGACGCAGGGGCCGCGCGCCGTACAGCGGGTCGTACCCGCGCTCCGCGAGCCAGCCGCGCGCCTCCGGGGTGACGGCGAGCTCGAGTCGGCGGTCGGTCAGGCGACGAGCCAGCCGGTCGACGTCGAGCGACACGATCTGCCCGAGGTCGTCGGCCGTCAGGGCCTGGAACACCACGATGTCGTCGAGCCGGTTGATGAACTCCGGCCGGAACGCCTGCTGCACGAGCTCACGGACCGCCTCTTCCCGCTGCGCGTCGCTCAGGGACAGGTCCGTCATGAACTGCGACCCCAGGTTCGACGTCAGCACGAGGATCGTGTTCCGGAAGTCGACGGTGCGCCCCTGGCCGTCGGTCAGTCGCCCGTCGTCGAGCACCTGCAGCAGCACGTCGAACACCTCGGGGTGGGCCTTCTCGATCTCGTCGAGCAGGATCACCGAGTACGGACGGCGGCGGACCGCCTCGGTGAGCTGTCCACCGGCCTCGTACCCGACGTACCCGGGCGGAGCACCGATCAGGCGGGCGACGGAGTGCTTCTCGCCGTACTCGCTCATGTCGATGCGGACGAGGGCCTTCTCGTCGTCGAACAGGAACTCGGCGAGCGCCTTGGCCAGCTCGGTCTTGCCGACGCCCGTCGGTCCGAGGAACAGGAACGAACCGGTCGGGCGGTCCGGGTCGGAGATGCCGGCGCGGGTGCGACGGACGGCCTCGGACACGGTGGTCACGGCGGTGCGCTGTCCGATGATCCGGCGGCCGAGCTCGCTCTCGAGGTGCAGGAGCTTCTCGGTCTCGCCCTGCAGCAGCCGGCCGAGCGGGATGCCCGTCCACTGCGCGATGACGGCGGCGATGTCCTCGTCGGTGACGCTGTCGTTCACCATCCGGTCGGCGCTCTCGGCCTGTTCGGCGGCGGCGAGCTCGGCCTCGATGCGGGGCTTCTCGCCGTACTCCAGCCGGGACACGAGCTCGTAGTCGGCCTCGCGCTGGGCTCGCTGCGACCGCATGTTCAGGTCGTCGAGCTGCTGCTTGAGCTCACCGATGCGGTTCAGGCTCGCGCGCTCGGCCTGCCAGCGCTGCTCGAGCTCGGCCAGCCGTTCCTCGCGGGTGCGCAGCTCGTTGCGCAGGGTCTCGAGGCGGGCCTTGGAGGCGTCGTCCTTCTCCTGCTTGAGCGCGAACTCCTCGACGCGCAAACGGTCGACGTTCCGCTTCAGCTCGTCGATCTCGACCGGGCTGGAGTCGATCTCCATACGGAGTCGGCTCGCGGCCTCGTCGATCAGGTCGATGGCCTTGTCGGGCAGCTGCCGGCCGGAGATGTACCGGTTCGACAGGCTCGCGGCCGCGACCAGTGCGGAGTCGTTGATCGTCACCTTGTGGTGCGCCTCGTAGCGCTCCTTGAGCCCGCGGAGGATCGCCACGGCGTCCTCGACGCTGGGCTCACCGACGTAGACCTGCTGGAAGCGTCGTTCGAGCGCGGCGTCCTTCTCGATGTACTCGCGGTACTCGTCGAGGGTCGTCGCGCCGATGAGCCGGAGCTCCCCGCGGGCGAGCATCGGCTTGAGCATGTTCGACGCCGCGACGGAGCCCTCGCCGCCGCCGGCACCCATCAGGGTGTGCAGCTCGTCGATGAACGTGATGACCTGCCCGTCGGAGTCGTTGATCTCCTTGAGCACGGCCTTGAGCCGCTCCTCGAACTCGCCGCGGTACTTGGCGCCGGCGATGAGGGCGGAGATGTCGAGCGAGATGAGCCGCTTGTCCTTGAGGGAGTCGGCGACGTCCCCGGCGACGATGCGCTGCGCGAGCCCCTCGACGACGGCGGTCTTGCCGACGCCGGGCTCGCCGATGAGCACCGGGTTGTTCTTGGTGCGGCGCGTGAGCACCTGGGAGACGCGCCGGATCTCGGAGTCACGGCCGATCACGGGGTCGAGCTTGCCGCTGCGGGCGATCGCCGTGAGGTCGATGCCGTACTGCTCGAGGGCGGTCTTCTGTCGTTCTTGCGAGTCAGGAGCGCCCTGGAGGTTCGCCATGCGTTCCGTCCTTTCGTTGCGGTGGTCCTGGAGTTGAGTCTACTCCACTCAACTTACGTGCGCTCGGGGACATTCCGGATCCCGACCGCGCAGACGACGGCGCCGGCCAGCAGCAGGAGCGCCATCACCACCATGGCCCGGTGCAGCCCGTCGACGCTCACCTCGCCGCCGAGCACCACGCCGGCCAGTGCCACCGTCACGAGTCCGGCGATCCGTGCCACCGCGTTGTTCACGGCCGAACCGGACCCTGCCTCCGACTCCGGCACCGACCCGAGCACGGCACTCGTCAGGGGTGTGACCATCAGCGCGATGCCCACGCCGATCAGCACCAGTCCGGGGAACACCGACCACCAGTAGCCGTTCGGGTCGTCGCCGGCGAGCAGCAGCAGGAGCGCCCCGACCGCGCCGACCGCCGGCCCCGCGGCCATGAACCACCGCGGGCCGTACTGACCGGCCGCGGACCCGACGGCGGTGGACAGCGCGAGCAGCATGATCGTCGGCGGCAGCGTCGCGAGGCCGGCGAGCCACGCCGGGAAGCGCCAGACCTCCTGGAGGAACAGGGTGACCACGAAGAACACCATGCCGAGCGCGCCGTAGATCGACAGCGTCGCGAGGTTGCCGACCGCGAAGTTCCGCGCCCGGAACAGCTCGAGCGGCACGAGCGGCGATCCGTTCGTCCGCGTCACCCGCAGCTCCCAGGGCACGAAGGCCACGAGCGCGGCCGTCCCGAGCACGAGCGCGCCGACCACCACGGGCGCACCCCACCCCAGACGCTCCTGTTCGATGAGGCCGAGCACGACCCCGCCGACGCCCACCACGGCGAGCACGGCGCCGACCACGTCGATGCGCGGACGGACGGCGGGGTGCACGTCGCCCGTGATGCGCAGGACCAGCGGGATCGTCACGGCGATCGGTACCGCGGTGAGCACGAAGACCCACCGCCACCCGATGCCGTCCACCACCAGCCCGCCGACCACGGGGCCGAGGATCGTGGCGGCGCTCGACCAGGCCGTCCACGTGCCGATGGCCTTCGCCTGCGCCGCCCCGCGGAACGCGGCGACGATGAGGGCGAGCGCGCTCGGCATGACGAGTGCCCCGCCGACGCCCTGCAGCGCCCGGGCGACGATGAGCACCTCGCCGGTCGGGGCGACCGCGCACACCACGGACGCGATCCCGAAGACCACGAGCCCCCACGTGATGATCCGGACGCGGCCGAACAGGTCGGACAGGCTGCCGGCGACCAGGATGAGCGAGCCGAGGGTGACCAGGTACGCGTCGACGACCCACTGCTGCACGACGAGTCCGCCGCCGAGCTCCTGCCGGATCGCGGGGAGTGCGACGTTCACGACGCTCGAGTCGAGCCCGACGACGAACGACGCCAGGATCGCCACCACCAGCACGATCCGCCGGTCGTCCCGGAGCGGCGCGACGCCGTGCGGCACGGGGGCCGGAACGGGAACGGGAGCGGTCATGTGCTCATCCTGCGGCACACGGTGCCCGGCGGTCGATCCCGCACGACGAAGCCCCCGCGACCGATGTGGTCGCGGGGGCTGCCGACAGGACGGGGCTGGGTGTCCTAACGCCGGGAGTCGGTGTTCGGCTGGGCGGTCGGCCCCGGGTTCAGGACCGGACCGGCGGCGGGCTCGGCGGGAACGTTCTGAACGGTGGTGTTCTGCACCGTGCCGTCCGGAGCCGTGCCGTTGGCCTGGGCCTTCTTCTCGTCGTCGGACATCTCCTTCTTGAAGATGTTGATCGACTGGCCGAGGCCCTTGGCGAGCGCCGGGAGCTTGGTCGCGCCGAACAGCAGGATGACGATCCCGAGGATGATCAGCAGGTGAAGGCCGGTCAGGTTTCCGAGCATCATGACTCCTTGGTCTGGAACTGGTCGCCGTCCGCTGATCGTCGTCGATCACCGCGGCGAAAGTCCGTGTTCCCCCATGGTAACTCCCCCGCCCCTGGATGCCCAGGCCGGTCCTCGGAACGGACACCGTTCATCCAGGGAAGCGCTCCGGTCACCGCAGGACGCCGTCGATGCTCCACAGCACGGGCGCCTCGCGGAGCGCCGGGATGTCGGCCTCGGTCACCCCGCCGAGCCGGAACACCACCCGCTCGCCGGGCAGCAGCGTCATGAACCCGCGGTCGACCGTTCCACCGGCGGCCACCCGGTCCGGCTGCACCAGCAGGTCGCGGACGAGCGAGTCGGCCTCGACGGTCAGGTCCAGGCCACCGTCGACCACCGCGAACGAGGTCCGGTAGCGCGCGGGCTCCCAGCGCATCGCGGCATCCGGACCCGGGGTCCAGACCGCGCGGCGCCAGTCCATGTCCGCGATGATGAGCTCGCCCGCCGGGTCGTCCACCACGCCGACCGACTCGGGCAGCGCCACGACCCCGACACCGGCGGCCGACAGCCGGACCGGCAGCGACACCTCGGCCAGGATCGTGCCGGCCGTGGTGATCCGGCGCACCCGCACGACGCTGTCGTGCCCACCGCGCGTCGACCGCACGGCGACCTCGACGGGCGAGGACCCGAACGCACCGGGTGAGACGCCCAGCGAGAGCGTGTCCGCGAGCTCGCCCAAATCGGCCGTCTCGCCGACCGCAGGCGACGCACCCGGGTGATCCGGGCCTCCAGTCCGCTCCGCACCCGGCGTCACCGACACCGACGACACCGGGCGGATCGTCAGCAGCACGTCGTCGTACAGGCGGCGCAGCTCGTGGGCCAGCGGCTTCAGCCGCCCAGCCGAGTCGATCGCCGACCACGACGACACCGGCCACAGGTCGTTCAGCTGCCACACCACGACACCCGTGTTGCGCGGCCAGTGCGTGCGCCAGTGCTCGATGCCGGTCGCGATCGCCCGGGCCTGCTGCAGCTGCGTCAGGTAGTGCCACGTGTCGAACGCGGCCGGGTCGACCGCGCCGAAGCGCGGCTCGAGCCCGCGGGCCAGCTTGGCCATCCCGTCCGCCGCCTTCTGGTGGTGGACCACACCGGGCGAGTCGACCCGAAGCGGCGCGTCCGTGACCGCGTCACGCAGTGTGCGCCAAGCCGGCGGCGCCTGCCAGCCGAACTCCGACACGAAGCGCGGCACCGACTCGCGGTAGGCGGTGTCGGGCAGCCGGTTCCAGACGTCCCACGAGTGGTGCGTCTCGTGGTCGACCTCGTTCGCGGGCAGCGACTCGGAGCCGGACCACGGCGACGCGACCGTGTAGAAGCGTGACGGGTCGACCGCGTCGACGATGGTCGGCAGCAGGTCGAGGTAGTAGTCGAGTCCCCAGCCACGATCGCCCAGCTCCGCACCCCAGCCGTCGGCGTCGTGCAGCCAGATGTTCTCGTTGTTGCCGTTCCAGACCACCAGCGAGGGGTGGCGGGCGAGCCGGGCGACGTTGTCGCGCGCCTCGGCGATGACCTCGCTGCGGATCGGCTCCACCTCGGGGTAGGCCGAGCACGCGAACGGGAAGTCCTGCCAGACGAGCAGACCGAGTTCGTCGCAGACCTCGTAGAAGTCGCGCGATTCGTACACTCCGCCGCCCCAGACGCGCACGAGGTTCGTGCCGAGCGAGGCCGCGGCACCCAGCCGGGACTCCAGTCGGGCGCGGTCGACGCGCGAGACGATGACGTCGTCGGGGATCCAGTTGACACCCCGGACGTCGATGAGCGTGCCGTTGACGTGCACCGCGAAGGGGCGGCCGATGCCGTCGACCTGGGTCTCGATGCGGGTGGACCGGAACCCGGTGCGGAACGTGTCGCGGTCGAGCACCTCGCCGTCGACGGTCTGCAGCTCGACCACGACGTCGTACTGCGGCTGCGAGCCGTAGCCGCGCGGCCACCAGCGCCGCGCCTCGGGGACGCGCACGGTGACGACGGTCTCGTCGTCCTTCGGGGTCAGCTGCGCGCGCGACCGCTGGCGCGTGGTGCCGCCGTCCTCGGTCTCGCCGCTCACGGTGACGACGAGCACGAGGTCGTCGTCCTCGCCGTCCTGGTCCAGGTCGTTCATGCCCGAGCGCTCGACGGTGATGTGCGCGTCGAGCACGCCCTCGCCGGCCTCGACGTCGACGAGCGGGCGGACCTCGCGCAGGCGCGCGGTCGACCAGCGCTCGATCGCGACCGGCCGCCAAGGGCCGCTCGTGACCGCCGTCAGGCCCCAGTCCCAGCCGAAGTTCGACGCCATCTTGCGGATGTACGGGAACGGCTCGTCGTAGGGACCGGGCATGCTGCCGGCCTTCGCGGCGACCCGACCGGCCTCGCGGTAGGGCGACTCGAACAGGATCTCGAGGTCCTTCGTGGTGCCGCCCGACCCCGTCTGCACCCGTGCGTCGAACCGGTACCGGCGGTGCATGTTGCGGGTCGTGCCCACGACGACGCCGTCCAGGCTGAGCTCCGCGACCGTGTCCAGGCCGTCGCAGACCAGGTCGACGCGCTCGTGGCCCCGCGGGTCGACGTCGACCGTGCGGCGGTAGGCCCAGTCGGCGCGTCCGACCCACTTCGCGGCCTGCTCGTTCAGGTGGAACGTCGGGTCCGGCAGCAGGCCCTCCCGCTCCAGGTCGGTGTGGACCTGGCCGGGCACCGTCGCCGGGATGGTGCGGCCCGCGACGCCGTCCGGCGCACCGGTTCCTCCGGCCATCGTCACGGTCCAGTCGTCGCGGAGTTCCTCGCGTTCGAGGGTCATGCGGGTCCTTCTCTTCGGCGGCAGGGTGTCCGTCAGCCTCGGTCGGGGACGTCGACCGGCGGTCCGACCCGCGGCCGGTTCCCACGGCCTGGAGGCTCGGCACCGGTTGCCCGGGCGTCGTCACGTCGCGCGCACGAACGGGTTGCGCTCGCGCGAGGGGTGCTCGGCGATGCTAGTACGGGATGCTTTCGGCAACCTAGGTGGTGACAGGGGCGGGTCGCGCGGGCAAGGTGGGAACGTGATCACCGTCGAACTCGCCAGGTCCCTCCGTGACGCCGGCCTCCGCTGGCACCCCGAGACCGGGGACCGGTTCGTGATCGACAAGCCCGGCATCGACGACGACGTCTACACGGTGTCCGAGATGACCGTCGAACGGCACGACTCCCCCACCGGCACGATCCTCGGCTTCAACGGCACCACCGAGTGGGCGCTCGACTCGGTCACCGCCACCGAGTCGCTCTGGCTCCCCCGTGAGGACCAGCTGCGCGAACTGCTCGGGCCGTCGTTCATCGGACTGACCCGCGTGCAGGTCGGCGGTCGCGTGGTCTTCACCGTGACGGCGACGATCGGCGGGGCCGACCGCAGCTTCGCGTCCGAGGTGCCGGCGATCGCGTACGGCCAGGCCCTCCAGGCGTACATCACGGCCGCGCTCGCCTGAGCTGCGCAGCCTGAGCGGCGTGCCCCGGGTCGGCGTTCCTGGGTGTTGGCGGAGCGGGCGCTGAGGGGCGTTTGGTTGCATGACACCATGACCGTTCCGAACATCACCCTGAACGACGGCAAGACCATCCCGCAGCTCGGCTTCGGTGTCTTCCAGATCGACCCCTCCGAGACGAAGGCCGCCACACTGGCCGCGCTCGAGGTCGGCTACCGCCACATCGACACCGCCGAGATGTACGGCAACGAGAAGGAGGTCGGCGAGGCGATCGCCGAGTCCGGCATCGACCGTTCCGAGATCTTCGTCACCTCCAAGCTCAACAACGGCTTCCACGCCCCCGAGGCAGCGCTGGAGAACGGCAAGAAGTCGGCCGACCTGCTCGGCGGCTACAGCGACCTGTTCCTCATCCACTGGCCGCTGCCCACCGTCTCGGACTTCGTCCCGACGTGGAAGGCCCTCGAGGAGCTGTACCACGCCGGCACCGCCCGCTCGATCGGTGTCTCGAACTTCCAGGCGCACCACCTGCACCGCCTGCGCGCCGAGACCGACGTCCCGCCGTCGGTCAACCAGATCGAGGTGCACCCGTACCTCGCGCAGGACGACCTCCGCGCCGTGAACCGCGAGCTCGGCATCGCGACCGAGGCCTGGTCCCCAATCGCGCAGGGCCTCGTCCTCGATGACGAGACCATCACCCGCGTCGCCACGTCGGTCGGCAAGTCCCCGGCCCAGGTCGTCCTCCGCTGGCACATCCAGCGCGGCGACATCGTGTTCCCGAAGTCGGTCACGCGTGCCCGCGTCGAGGAGAACTTCGCGATCTTCGACTTCGAGCTCTCGGACGAGGACATGACGGACATCACCGCCCTCGACAAGGGCCACCGCACGGGTCCGGACCCCGACACGTTCGACTACGTGCCGGCCTGATCGGTCCCCGCGTCCGACAGGAGCCGTCCGCACCGCGGGCGGCTCCTGTCGCGTCGCGACTGTCGCATCGGTGCCGGATACGCTGCACGACGAGGGGGTGGCAATGTCCACGGAGACGGACGGGGCGCGGCAGTTCGACGACGCCTACCGGACGGTCCTCGGCGCCGCCCGGGACAGCTCGATCGAGCGGGACGTCGACCACGACGAGCTCGTGCTCTCCGGGCGGTTCGGTCTCGACCCGGTGATCCTGCACGCGGTGCTCGAGCGCCTGACCGACGTCGGGCTCGTGACGTTCGTCACCGACGGCACCGTCCGCTTCGGCACGTTGTCGGTGCCGGCGTGGAACGACAACGGCCACCTGCTCATCGGTTTGATGGAGGGCGTACTGCGCTCCGTGCAGACGGCATCGGCATCGGCATCGGCATCGGCATCGGCATCGGCATCGGCATCGGCATCGGCATCCTCGGACATTGCCGAGCACGACGTCGTGTTCGAGGCGCTCCGCCGCGCGGCCACGCTGCGCACACCCGACCTCGACCCCGCGTTCTGGGCGTCGCTGCGGTTCTGGATCGACCGTTCGCCCAACGCCGCACTCGCTCGGCTGGGACGCGGCGCCCTCGAACGGGTCCGCTTCGGCACCAGTCCCTCCGTCCCGTTCCGGAACACCGACGTCGACGACTGGGCCGCGGCGTCAGAGCAGGCACTGCGGTACCCGTCGCCCCGGGCAGCGGAACGCGCCGCCCACGTGCTCGCTCGTGTGTGGGAGAACCAGCTCGCTGCCGTCGCGCCGAGCCTCGGGTACAACCCGGCCGGCCTCCTCACCGTGACGTCGGCAGCGGCGGACGTCCCGACCTGGGCCGCCTGGGCGCCGGACGATCTGTGGTGGGACCTGCTCGCCCTGGTCCGCGACGGCACGCTGGAGCGCGGGCGGACCTACCCGCCGCAGGATGTCGCCGCACGCCTCCGACGTTCGGCACGCATCCTCACGCCGTTGTTCCGTCGACTCGAGCTCATGGGCCTGGTCGAGCGGCCACCGGACGCCCTCGACTCCGTCCGGATCACGGACCCCGGCGTGCAGCACTGGGTCGACTCCCTGCAACTCGCCACGACGCTCACCGAGATGTGCGCTCGGTCAGCCGTTCCGGTGCTCTCCGCCGACGGCCGAGCCGAACTCCACCGGGTGATCGCCACCGTGCGGCAGTACGCGCGCACTCGCGACTACGCCTTCGCCGTCGGCATGGTCGAGCTGTCCCGCACCCTGAGCCGGCACACTCCCAACCCCTGGGTCGCCGGCAACATGCGTCTGGCCATCAGTCGGCTCGCGTTCGTGTTCGACGAGGCCCCACCGCTCCGGCAGTGGGGCGTGGACGACGTGCTCTCCCTGCTCGACGAGGCGATCGACACCGGTGACCCCGACCTCGCCAGTGCGGCAGTTCACGCGCTCGCCGTGCACTACGACGCGCACGTGCTCGAGGTCACCGCCCGGTGGCCACCGACGCCGTCACGGTGAACTTGTCCGTCCGCACCACCTGCCGTGTCGGCCCGACGAGACGCTCGAGCACAGGTCGGTAGCGCAGGTGCGAGTTCCAGACGCACCACAGTTCACCGCCGGCCTGGAGGATCGTCGCCGCGTTCCGGAACATTGCCTCGGCCGCGTCCGTGGTCACCGTGGTGTCCGCGTGGAACGGCGGGTTGCAGAGCACCAGCTGCGCTGAGCCGGACGCGAGTTCGTCGCCGGCGTCGGCCCGCACAACTGTCACCCGGTCGCCCACGCCGTTCGCATCGGCGGTGGCGCGAGTCGACTCGACCGCGATCCGCGACACGTCCGTCGCGATCACCTGCACGTCCGGACGCCGGACCGCCACAGCGGCGGCGACGACACCGTTGCCCGACCCGAGGTCCACGATCGTCCGCGCCGTCGGGACCGCGTCGTCGATCGCGCCGAGCAGCACCCGGGTGCCCTGGTCGAGCGACGTCCCAGCGAACACGCCGCCGTGCGCGACGATCGTCATGCCGAGCTCGTCGACGTGCACCGAACGTGGCCACGGGGCTGTCGTGGCGGCACGGTTCGCCTGCGCACGCAGCGGGTCCTGCGCGATGAGCAGGCGTGACTTGCCACGCCCCCGGGATGGGGTCACCTCGCCGAACGATCGCCGGAGCACGTCGTTCTGCGACAGGTGCATGTACTTCACGTTGCCCCCGCACAGCAGCACGACGTCGGGTGCCGCGAAGCGGGCGACGGCACGGGCGACCTCGTCCAGACGATCGTGCGACTTCGACAGCCGGAGCACCACGAGTCGGACGTCCTGGAAAGCGTCCTCGAGCGATGCCGGGTGCCGGAACCCGCGGATGCCGAAGGTGCCGGCGTTCGCCTCGAGAGCACGCTGCCCGACCAGGGAGTCCTGCACCACCCGGACGTCCTTCGCGCCGTGCTGCGTGATGAGCCCGAGCGTCAGGACGCCGTGGCGGTCGTCGACCACGGCGACCTCACCGGGCTGCCGGAGCGCGTCGCCGTGCACGTGCGGTGCTTCGTCGATCAGGAAGCGGTCCGTGCCGTCGATCGCGATGAGGTCGGGCGCGGAGTCGTCCCGGCGGCGGAAGAGGTCGGCGAAGTCTGGCACCGCGTCAGCGTACCCACCATCGATGGGTCGGGCCGTAGCCATTGCCCCCGGCAGGTGTTCACCTTGTGAATATGACATGCGAAACACTTGCCCTCCTCGATAAGGAGTCCACATGGCACCCTCCCCCTTCCACCCTGCAGCCGTCGTCTGCACGATCCTCACCGCGTCGATCGGCCTCGGCGCGATCTCTCCCACGGTCGCCGTCGCAGCGACGCCGACCCCCTCGACGGCTTCGGCCGCGCAGTCGCGGCCGACCGACGGCATCACCGTCGTCAGGACACCCTCGGCGTCCAGGTGCTCGACGGCGACCGCGTCCTCGGCGACTTCGACGGCGGTTCGAACGGGTGGAGCTTCCGGATCGGACACGAGTTCACCGGCAAGCAGCTCGACCTCGTCGCCCTGGGCTTCGACGGACAGCGGCTCCATGCAACGTCGAACGCGTCGCACTCCCGCGCCCGCTGCAGGTCGACGGCATCGCGGAGTCGAACACCTACCAGCCAGGCGAGCGCACCTTCTCCGGATCGGCCGAGGCCGGCGCGACCATCTCCGCCACGGACCAGGACGGCCGCGAGCTCTTCCGCACCGAGGCGCGCGGCGCCAGGTCCGGCGTCGGGACCTGGAGCGCTTCTGCCGACCTCTCGAGCCACTCCGGGTACACGGTGACCTTCACGCAGACCACCACCGACGGCCGCACCTCCGTGATGGAGGACATCGCCTTCGACGCCGAGCCGCAGCAGACCGTGCCCGTGAGCGTCACGACGAAGTCCGTCACGGCCGGTGTCTCGAACCACTTCGAGGGCACCGCCACCCCGGGCGCGACCTACCGGGTCCTCAACCCCAGCGGCACCCAGATCGTCCCCGGTACCCACGACGTCGCCGCCGACGGCACCTGGTCCTTCGACCGCGTCGTCTCCCGAGGCGCACCAAACTCGACTTCGTCATCGAGCAGACCGTCAACGGCGCCACGATCAAGTCCGGCACGTTCTCACTCACCGCCCGCTGACCCGTCGTCCGGAGCGACACGGCACCCCCGCGGCCCGGGTGGTCGCGGGGGTGCCGTGCGTCGTGCTTTTCGGCACGGGCGAGGCGACGGATCACCGGCGGATCGATGCCCCGTGCGCAAACTCCCGTGTCACGGCCGCGGAGAAGTCGTTCCCCCGCACGAGGAACCGATTGTCGCGCGTTCCGAACCGGAGCCCGACACGAACCGATCTCGCCGGTGCGTCGATCCGGTTGCGGACGACCGTGCCGTCGTTCCCACCGCTGCGGACGTCGATCGCGACGGAGTCGCCCGTCACCTTCGTGATGCGGTTGTCGCGCACGGTCACGGCACTGTTCGAGTGCTCCACCCGGATCGCGTCGTCCACGCTCGACGCCACCGTGTTGTCAGCGACGACGAAGCCGCGAGTGAGCTTGACGAGGACACCGGCCGAGCCGGTGCCCCCTGCTCCCGTCACGGTGTTCCCGGACACCGAGCCGGTCGCCCGCGGAAGACTCGACCCGACCGTCATGCCGGATCCACTCACCAGGATCCCGGAGCCGGCGGCGAGCGCCGCGTTCCGCGTGACCCGGTTCCCGGTGATGAGCAGCCTCGTCGGCGCGACGTCGGTGGCGGATCGGTCGCCGACGGCCTTGCTCGGCACGGCCGCGATCCCGACGCGGCACCCGGTGACGATGTTGTCCCGGATCTCGATCGCATCACCGGCATGGGTATCGATGCCCTCCCAGTGCGGCACGTCGCTGATGCGGTTGCGGAGGATGCGGACGCGCGACGACCGTCGAGCGACGTCCACCGTCGCAGTGGCGTCCCGCGTCACGGTGATGCCGTAGGAGTTCACCAACCCGGCCGGTTGCCGCACGTCCGACACGACGGTGTCCTGCACGACGCTGTCGACCACCCCGAGGAGCAGCACGCCCGCGTAGCCGACGCTCGAGACGGCGGCCCGCTCGAGGACGAACCGGTCGCAGTACTCGACGTGGACGCCGTCGCTCGGGAGCCGCTCGAGCCTGCCACCGCTGATGCGGACGTCGTCCAACGGCGCCTCCCGCGTGCCGCGCACCACGATCCCGTGGCCGGAACCGCGCTTCGACGCACCGATTCCCTCGATGACCGGAGCGACGACGCGGACACCGGAGGCGGTGACGACGATCCCGTGGTCGTCGGCGGTCATGCGCAGGGCGCCGCCCGCGGCGAACCGCAGGGTCAGCCGTCGCCGGACCAGCAACGGACGAGTCCGGGTCCACACCCGGTCGATCACCAACGTGCGGCCGTCTCCGGTCGCGTCGAGCGCGTCCTGCAGCGGATCGGTGCGGGGTTCCTCGCCTTCGGCTGCCCCTGGTCGGAGCGCGACACCGAGTGCTGCTGCACCCAACGCCGCCGTCATCAGACCTGCGACCAGTGCGGACCGGCGGTCCAGTCGTGCTCGTTCCAACGGAATCCCCTCGTTCTCGATCGGCCGGCACGTGGTACCGGCACGTCACACAGTGTATGTAACGTTTCTGCTCGGGCATCGAGAAGGGAACCCACGTGTACCTCAGAACTGCGCTCATTGCGCTCATCACCTTCGTCGCGTTCGTGCTGAGCACGATCGCCACGGCATCGCCGACGGCTGCGACGACGCTGACCGCGTCGTCCAGTGCGGTCGCCGACGGACCGTCTCCCCACAGGGTCGAGCCGCGCGTCCTCTCGCTCCGCGCCCCGACCAACGTCCGGACAACGGTCGACCAGGACGGTTTCACCGTCTTCGCGACCCCGGACTGCTCCGGCACCAAGACGTGCCGATCCTGGTTCGTGGTGCCCGGCACCGGTGTCGACGTGAAGGACGTCACGACCACCGGCGGGTACTTCGTCCCGTGGCCGTCGGGCTGGCAGGAGGGCCAGACCGTCTCCGCGGGGTACGTCCACTCCTACGGACGGGACATCTTCGGCTTCACGTGGGCCAGCAGGGAGCACACCCTGCTCGGACCGATCACCAGGCCCCGTGCGGTCCGCCCCATCACCGCCCGGCTGGTGGGGCAGGACGACGAACCGCGCACGGCGCACATCGCAGGGTCCGCCACCCCGGGCGCCTCCGTACGACGGGACGACCGGCAGGTCGCCGTCGCCGACGGCTCGGGCAACTGGAACGCGTCGGTCGCCGACCTGCCGATCGGCACCAGCCGGTTGGTCTTCGAGCAGTGGATCGGAGACGCCTTCGAGGACGACGTCCCGGTGGACGTGACGTTCCTGGCGCGAGACCTCCTCGTCGGCGTGACCGGCGAGACGGTCACCCTCCCCGGAGCATCGGAGACGACCGTGCGCGCCCACCTGCGAGCGAACTCGGACGTCAGCGCACCGCTGTCGGACGGCCGCGTCCGGTTCGAGGCACCGACGGGGACCACCTTCCCGGCCGGCCTCAGCACCGTCCGCGGTCAGTACCGGAGCGCAACCGGTGGCGACTGGCGCGACTTCGGTTCCGACGCGCTCGTCGACGGTTCCGTGTCGACCGACCGACGCACGGTCGCGTTCACCTGGACGTCCACCGGCTCGCGCTGGTCGCTCCCACGTGGTACCGAGGTCCGCTTCGGCGTACCCGTCGTCAATGCGGGCTCCAGCCCAGGTTCCGGCGAACTGCGGATGACCGCGGTCGGCACCGCGCCACAGGGATCGTTCGACACGGTGGCGCGGACGCCCGTCGTGGTCGAGCGCGGCGCTCTGGACCCGGTCACCCTCAGCGGCCCGCGAGCCGTCTCCCCGGGCGCGGTCAACGAGTTCACCGGCACGGCGGCACCCGGCGCGTCGTTCGAGGTCGTCGATCCGTCGGGGGCCGTCATCGTTCCCGGCGGCCCCTTCACCGTGGCCGACGACGGCACCTGGAGCTTCAGAGCGCACGTGCCCCTCGGCACGCTCGAGTACGGCTTCGCGATCCGGCAGTCAGCCTTCGGCCGGACCGAGACCTCCGATCGCTTCACCGTGCCGGCGGACACCTTCCACGACGTCACCGTCGACCCGACCACGGTCAGCGCAGGCGCCGTGAACACCTTCAGTGGGACCGCGACACCCGGTGCCGAGTACCGGGTCGTGAACGCATCCGGCACCGAGATCGTCACCGGTGGACCGTTCTCGATCGACGAGCGCGGCCGCTGGACCTTCCAGCGGGTGGTGTCGAACGGGGCGACCGAGTTCCGGTTCGCGCTCCAGCAGTCCCGGAACGGTTCGGTCTCGACGTCACCGCTGTTCACCTTCCACCCGCAGGAGATCGCCCCGGTGTCGGTCACCACCACGTCGGTGGAGCCGGGCGTCCTGAACCACTTCTCGGGCCGTGGGCACCCGGGCGCCACGTTCCGTGTCCTCAACATCTCGGGCACCGACATCGTCCCCGGACACCACGTCGTGGGCGACGACGGCTCGTGGGCCTTCGACCGGGTGGTGTCGAAGGGGGCGACCGAGTTCCGCTTCGTGATCCAGCAGACGACGAGTGGGGTCGTGACGTCGAGCGGGTTGTTCACCATCCGGGCGCGACCGTGATGAACACGACCACGCCTAATCGGCGATATGTCGTGAATATCGCCCGACGAGTGTGACATCTGACGTGTCACCACGAATATGCTGGCGCAGTCGATCCACCGGGATCGACCCACGTGAGAAACGAGAGAGACACAAGCATGACGAGACATCCACGACGGACGACCACCCTCGGTGCCGCTGGCCTCACGATGTTGACCATCGCCGCGAGCGTCGGCGTCACCGCTGCGAACGCCACCTCGCCGATGGACACCGAACGGACACAGGTCGGCCCCCTCATCACGGAGACGTCCGCGTTCGCGGGCGACCCCTCGACGCCGACCTTCAGCGCTCCGGGCGTTGCCGGAGCGGGCTCGGAGATCCCCGCGAACCGCCAGTCGACGATGGCAGCGGCGAGGGCAGCCGCGGTCCGGTGGTCCATCCCCGTCGCCGGTGAGACGACGACGGTGCGGCCGATGTCCGCTCCCGCGCTCTGCGTCACCGCCGGTTCCGCGTCGATCAACAGCTACTCGCCGGTGACCCTGGAGTCCTGTGTCGACGGTGACCCGAAGCAGCAGTTCCGACTGGCTGCCAACACGGGATCGAACAACCCCATCGGCACCGGGCTGCAGTCGACGTACAACCGCGGATTCCTCGGCCTGTTCAACACCGACTCGGTGATGCGGCTGCAAGGCCAGAACGTCGCGGACCGGTTGCCGAACACCGGCGACTTCGTCCCGTCGTTCAGCGCCCGGGTCGACGCCGTGGACGCGCCCACCAGGAGCGCCGACCTGTCCGGTACCGGAACCCCTGGCGCGACCGTCCTGATCGACGGTCGCCGACCGCAGATCGTCGACCAGCAGGGTCGGTGGACCGCGCGCGTGACCGAGCTGCCCTTCGGCACGAGCACGCTGCAGCTCGAGCAGTACGAGGGGAACGACCGCACCGGTCAGCTGGAACTCGAGGTCGACCTGCAGGTCACTGCCCTCACGTTCGAAGCCCGGTTCCCGACCGACCGGACCGCCGAGGTGACGGCCTCCGGCACAGCGCAGGTCGGCTCCGAGGTGAAGCTCTTCGGCCACGACGGCCTCCAGCTGGGCGAGACCGTGCAGACCGCGGCCGACGGTTCCTGGTCGACCACGATCCCGGCGCCGAACGCCGGCGGTGCATTGATGGTGACCGCGTCGCAGTTCATCGACAACGTCCGCGACACCGCACACGACGTCACGCGCAGCGTCGACTACGGCGCGGCCGTTGCGATCTCCACCCCGCAGGACGGCGCCGCACACCGCAGCGGTCCCGTCGCGATGGCGGGCACCGGCGAGCCTGGTTCCGCGGTCGAGATCGTGGAGGTCACCGCCGACGGCGAGCGCGTCGTCGGCCGCAGCCCGAACGGTGTCCTGCCGAACGGACGCTGGGACGTCGAGACAGAGGATCTCGACCGCGCGGAGCACGTGCTCCGCGCCGTGCAGAAGTCGAAGGGCGCGAACACCACCGTCGCCGAGGTCACGATCAACCCCGGCGAGAGCGGCCGACTCACCCCCGTCACGGTGACGGGCCCGTCGACGGTCACGCCGGGCGTCGTCAACACCATCACCGGCACAGGCGAGCCCGGGGCGACCTTCCGCGTGCTCAACGCTTCGGGATCGCAACTCGTCCCGGGAACCGGCGAGGTCGACGCGGACGGGCGTTGGTCCTTCCAACGCGCAGTGTCCCGCGGCGCGACGAAGTTCGAGTTCGTCATCGAGCAGACGAAGGGCGACCAGGGTCCTGAGCCGTCCCAGCTGTTCAGCATCGCGGCGAACCAGGGCTTCGCCCCGGTCGTCGTGAGCACACGATCGGTCGACCCGGGAGTCACGAACACCATCACCGGGACCGGCCCTGCCGGCGCGACGATGCAGGTCCTGAACGCCTCGGGCAACCAGATCGTGCCCGCGGACGTGACGGTCGACCAGAACGGCAACTGGAGCTTCGACCGCGCGCTCTCGCGCGGGGTGACGAAGTTCGACTTCAAGTTCTCCGTGTCCGTCTCCGGATCGGAGTACACCACGTCGCTCTACACGATCTACGCGAACACGCGTTGATCGCTTGACCGACGGGAACACCCCCGGGACCAGACGGCCCCGGGGGTGTTCCCTGTTCCTCCACCGATCGCTCAGCGCGCACTGCCCTCGACGACGATGCGGAGCGATGACGCCCCCGCGGGCGCGTCCGACGCCACCCCGACCACCGGCTGCCAGCGCAGCATCGACCCCGGCGGCATCGAAAACCCTCCACCGGTCTGCAGGGTGAACCGGAGAGTACGACCGTCGTCGCTCACCGTTCCTGCACGGAGGAGCAGGTTCGCACTCTCACGCCACCCCTCTCCCGGCTTCTGGTACATCCCGGGGATCGTCGTCTGGCCCGGCACGAACGTCGTCCCGTCGGGGCTCTGTACGGTGACCGTCGCGGTGATCGCCGAGATCTGCGCGTGGACCGAGACCTGCGCCTCGATCGGAGCATCCGTCCCACGCTCCAGCGCCACGGGCGTGCCCGCCGCTCCACGGATCACCTGCCACCCCGGGACGTCATCGCGATCGGCCGACACCAGGTGGTGCCCCTCGATCCGGTACGCCCGAGGTGCGCCGTTCCCGCTGATCGGAGCGCCGTTGCCGTAGACCCGGAGCAGGTCCGGCTGGGCGTGCGTCACCAGCAGGAACTGTCCGTCGCGGTACGGTCTGCCCCCGAACACCCGGTCGAGCACCGTGCCGGTCTCGTCGCCGTGGACTGAGCCCGCCGTGATGAGGGTGCCGTCCGGGTCGTACTGCTCGATGTGCAGGTAGGCGTGACCCGACCACGATGTGTGCGCGTTCCAGGACGTCGCCGCTCGCCAACCCAGGGTGCCGCGGCCGTCCAGCCACAGCACACCGATCGGACGGTTCGCCTGCCCTCGCGCCACGACGGCGTCACCACCGACGGCAGCGGTCGTGACGATGATGGAGTCCTCGGTGCCGTCGCTGCTCCGGAGTCGGACGGCAAGCCGGCCGGTGTCGGATCCGACGACGTCAGCCGCCGCGGTGGCATCGACCACCGCAGCCGAACCACGACCGCTCGCGGTGCCGAGCGCCGTGACGGCCGGAGCGTCGACCAGGCGACGCCCGACCGGCACCGTCGGGAGCGGACCGTCGATGACACCGACGGGCGGGTCGTAGCCGGGCACGACGTACTCGATGACACGGTGGCGCGAGTCGACGTTGTCCCAGATCCGCTGGTCGAGCGGCGGCAGTTCGCCGATGGCCGACCGCGTCGCGTCGGACATCGGGAACCCGAGGGCGTCGTAGAACGGTGCGAGGTTCCGATCGGCGACCCGAGACGCCGTCGTCACGAAGAGCGCGTGACGGTCATCGGTGGTGAGCACGTGCGGGTTCACGACCGCAGACTCAGCGCGGAGAGCCGCGAAGAACCGGGGCAGGAAGGCATCACCGAACGCACGGCGCAGCTGCTCCCACGCGAGCAGCCGGACGCGGTCGCTCGCCTCGAGCCAGTTCCGGTCCTCCGAGGCGAAGTACCGCTCGAACGACGCGGTCGTCTCGTCCCACCGGCTCCCGAAACCAAGCCCGTCCTGCACCGCGAGCGACGAGATGTTCGTGATGGTCTCGGCCGTCCCCGGGAAGGAGTTGATCGTCGACTCGTAGGTGTGCCCGATCTCGTGCCAGAGCGCCCACTGGTCGTGCAGCGGGTCGCGGAACAGGTCCCCGGCCGCACCGGAACTGACGTGGAACAGGATCCGGCCGTTGCTGGCGTTCGCGTACCCACCCCCGGTGTCCGGGGCAACGATGTGTATGCGGTGCGGATGCTTGCGCGACGCACCGACCGCGTCGTCGTCCAGTCCGTAGGTCGAGTCCGTGAGCTCGACGACCCGGTCCCAGTTCGCAGTCCGCGCAGCGAGGTCGTCCGCCGGGATCAGGGTGCCCGTCTTCGGCTTCTGGAAGTCGCCGAACATGCGGTCCGAGACGACCTCGACGAACGGGGCGGCCGCCCACCGCTCGAGGTCCGCGGCGAAGGACTCAGCGGTGCTCTGCCCACGCACCCAGGTCGGTACGGGTTCGCCCCCGGAGACCGTCGCCGTCGCCGAGCCGTCGTCCGCCGTGCTGACGAGCGACACCATGCCGTCGTGCACCGCGGTGACCTCGTTGACGCCGGGGACGAGCGCGGTCCGCCGGTATCCGACGTCGCGGCCGTCGTTGTGGGCCGCGTACGTGCCGATCAACCCGATCGCGATCTCCATGGTGGGCGCACCCTGCGGGATTGAGACCGTCACGACCTCGCCCGCCTCGACGAAGCGCCCGGCGGGCTGCAGGTCGCTGTGCGCGAACCGACGGCGCTCAGCAGAGGCAGCGGCGGACGCACTGCCGATCCCGTGCACGAGCACCGCAGTCTCCGACCCGTCGGCCGAGTGCTCGATCGCCGTACGACGGTCCTCCTGCCGGACGTCTGCCGCGGCGGGTACAGCACCGGTTCCGCTGGCCACAGCGACGACGATCAGTGATGAACAGAGTGCAGCCCATTTCCGCATGTTGAAATACTACATGCAATGCATACGGGACAAAAGTCAGCGCGGCCCGCGGTACAGCACGATCTGCGTGTTCCGCTGTGGCCTCGACCCAGCCTTGAGCGAGATCGCCGCCCCACTCGCGGTGGCGGCGAAGACCCGTGCGCCGGGCCGGTTGATGAGCTGGTCGGCCAGCGCCGACTCGAGCTCCCGCACCCGGTCACGCAGCGCCTTGTTCTCGTTCTCCAGGTCGAGCACCCGCCGGATCCCCTCCAGCGACACGCCCTCGGAGCCGAGGCGCGCGATCTCGCGCAGCTGCGCGACGTCTCGCATGGAGTAGCGCCGCGAACCGCCGCGGGTGCGGCCCGGCACGACCAGGCCGAGCCGGTCGTACTGCCGCAGCGTCTGCGGGTGCATCTCGGCGAGCTCCGCCGCGACCGCGATCGCGAAGACGGGCGAGTTCTCGTCCATGTCGGTCATGGCGTGTTCCTTTCCGTCGTCCGCGTGGGGTGGATACCAGCCTGGAGGCTCGGGGCGGCTTCCTGACGGAGCCGCGCCGAGCCTCCAGGCTGGGTCCACTGCTGTGGTCGCGCGCGCTAGTCGCGCGCCTTGGCGAGGAGGTCCTCGCGGGGGTTCTCGTCGGGCAGCGCGGCCGCGAGTGCCTCGACGGCCTCGCGTTGCTTCTCCGACAGGTGGGACGGCACCGCGACCTGGACGGTCGCGAGCAGGTCGCCCGTGCCGTTCTTCGTCGTGACGCCGCGACCCTTGACGCGCAGGACCCGACCCGACGGCGTACCGGGGGCGACCTTGAGCTTCACGGGCGAGCCGCCGAGCGTCGGGACCTCGATCGTCGCGCCGAGCGCCGCCTCGGTGAACGTCACGGGGACGTCCACGCGCAGGTTCAGTCCGTCGCGCTCGAAGACCGGGTGCTTCCGCACCGACACGGCGACCACCAGGTCACCCGCCTCACCGCCGTCGGGCGACGGTTCGCCGCGGCCGCGCAGACGGATCTTCTGACCGTCGGCGACACCCGCGGGGATGCGGACGTTCACCGGCCGACCGTTGCCCTGCGAGAGCTTGACCGTGTCGCCGGCGATCGCCGTGGTGAAGTCGAGGGTCGTCGACGCCGTGACGTCCCGGCCCTTCGTCGGACCGCCGAACCCGCGGTAGCCGCCGGAGGTCTGGCCGAAGCCTCCACCCCCGCCGAACATCCCGCCGAGGATGTCCTCGAAACCGCCGGCACCGCCCGGGCTGCCCTGGCCGAAGCGGACGCGCTGTCCGCCACCGCCCTGCTGCCCGAACATCCCGCCGAAGACGTCCTCGAACCCGCCCTGGCCCCCGCCGCCCGCCGTGAAGCGAGCGCCGGAACCCATGGCGCGGACCTGGTCGTACTCCTGGCGCTGCTCCTTGTCGGAGAGCACCGAGTAGGCCTCGCTGATCTCCTTGAAGCGGTTCTCGGCGGCGGTGTCACCCGGGTTGGAGTCCGGGTGGAACTGCCGCGCGAGCTTCCGGTACGTCTTCTTCAGCTCGGCGTCGGAGGCGTCCTTGGACACGCCGAGGACCTTGTAGAAGTCCTTGTCGAACCAATCCTGACTGGCCATGGATCACCTGCCTTCTTCTGTCGTCACCGTGGGGACCCGGCTCAGGCCGGGACCGCCACCGCGACCTTGGCCGCGCGGAGGACCCGCTCACCGAGCTTGTAGCCCGGCTCGACGACGTCCGCGACGGTCTGTCCGGTGGCACCCGGGGTGGGGAGCTGGACGATCGCCTCGTGGATGTTCGGGTCGAACGCCTCGCCCTTCTCGCCGATCTGCACCAGCTTGAACTTCTCGAAGCCCCCGCGGATCTTCTGGCCGATGACCTGCATCGGGCCCTCGGCGAGGTCACCGTGGGCCTCGGCCCGGGTGAGGTCGTCGAGCGCCGGCAGCAGTGCCCGCACCACTTCGGCGATGGCGACCTCGCGGTTGGCCTCACGGTCACGCTCGACGCGCTTTCGGAAGTTCACCAGCTCGGCCTGCGCACGGAGCATGTCCGCACGCATCTCGGCGACGAGGTCGCGGTCCTCGGTGCTCAGCTTGTCCTCGGCGATGCCGCGGGCGGCGTCGGCGAGCAGTGCCTCGTCCTCCGGGGAGAGGTCGTTCGCTGCGTCGGCCGCGGGGCCCCCGGCGGCGGGGCCGTCCATCGGTACTTCGACGTCGGGCCCCTCCGCCTCGATGAGGTCCTCGGGCTCGGCCGCGTTCGTGGCGTCGCCCTCGACCTGGGGCGCCGGGTCTTCAGGCACAGGCTCGTTGGGCGCGTTGTCCTTGGGATCCGTCATCGTTACTTCTTGTCCTTGTCGTCCTCGTCGTCCACGACCTCGGCGTCGACGATGTCCTCGTCGTCGGCCGGCTGCTCGCCACCGGCGGTGCCGGATGCTGCGTCCTGCTGGCTGTAGATGGCCTGGCCGAGCTTGCCCTGCGACTCGTTGAGCTTGTCGAAGGCGGACTTCACGGCGTCGTCGTCCTCGCCCGCGAGTGCGGACTTGAGCGCGTCGACGTCGGCCTGCACCTCGGACTTGACGTCCGCGGGGAGCTTCTCGTCGTTCTCCTTGATGAGCTTCTCGATCGAGTAGACGAGCTGCTCGGCCTGGTTGCGACGCTCGTTGGCCTCGCGACGGGCCTTGTCCTCGGCTGCGTGCTCCTCGGCCTCGCGGACCATGCGCTCGATGTCCTCCTTCGGCAGCGACGAGCCGCCGGAGATGACCATCGACTGCTCCTTGCCGGTGCCCTTGTCCTTCGCGGACACGTGCACGATGCCGTTGGCGTCGATGTCGAAGGTGACCTCGACCTGCGGGACGCCACGGGGAGCCGGTGCGATGCCGGTGAGCTCGAAGGTGCCGAGCGGCTTGTTGTCGCGGGTGAACTCGCGCTCGCCCTGGAAGACCTGGATGGCGACCGACGGCTGGTTGTCGTCAGCGGTCGTGAAGGTCTCGCTCCGCTTGGTCGGGATCGCGGTGTTGCGGTCGATGAGCTTCGTCATCAGGCCGCCCTTGGTCTCGATGCCGAGCGACAGCGGCGTGACGTCGATGAGCAGGACGTCCTTGCGCTCGCCCTTCAGGACACCGGCCTGCAGTGCGGCGCCGACGGCGACGACCTCGTCCGGGTTGACGCCCTGGTTCGGGGACTTGCCACCGGTCAGCGACTTGACGACCTCGGCCACGGCGGGCATGCGGGTCGAGCCACCGACGAGCACCACGTGGGCGATGTCGTTGACCGAGACACCGGCTTCCTTGATGACGTCGTTGAACGGCTTCTTGGTGCGGTCGAGCAGGTCGGAGGTCATCTGCTCGAACTGTGCACGCGAGATGGTCTCGTCCAGGTTCAGCGGGCCCTCGGCGGTGAGCGTCAGGTACGGGAGCTGGATGTTCGCCGACATCTGCGACGACAGCTCCTTCTTGGCCTGCTCAGCCGCTTCCTTCAGGCGCTGCTTGGCGATCTTGTCCGTGGACAGGTCGACGCCGTGCTCGTCCTTGAACTTCTTGACCAGGTAGTCGACGATGCGCTGGTCCCAGTCGTCGCCACCGAGGCGGTTGTCACCGGAGGTCGCGCGGACCTGGATCGTCGAGAAGTCGTCGTCCTTGCCCACCTCGAGCAGGGAGACGTCGAACGTACCGCCACCGAGGTCGAAGACCAGGATGAGCTCGTCTTCCTTGCCCTTGTCGAGGCCGTAGGCCAGTGCGGCCGCGGTCGGCTCGTTGATGATGCGGAGGACGTTGAGGCCGGCGATCTCACCGGCGTCCTTCGTGGCCTGGCGCTCGGCGTCGTTGAAGTACGCGGGCACGGTGATGACCGCGTCCGTGACATCTTCGCCGAGGTACTGCTCGGCGTCGCGCTTGAGCTTGCCGAGCGTGCGGGCCGAGATCTCCTGCGGCGTGTACTTCTTGCCGTCGATCTCGGTGGTCCAGTCGGTGCCGACGTGACGCTTGACCGACGCGATGGTGCGGTCGACGTTCGTCACGGCCTGGCGCTTGGCGGTCTCGCCGACCAGGACCTCGCCGTCCTTCGTGAACGCCACGATCGACGGCGTGGTGCGCATGCCCTCGGCGTTGGCGATGACGGTGGGCTCGCCACCTTCGAGAACTGCGACGACGGAGTTGGTGGTTCCGAGGTCGATGCCTACTGCACGTCCCATGTGTTGCTCCTCTTGCTTTGGGGGTAAGTCGTTGGACTTGCGTCCGATGGACTCAACCCTACTCCTGAGTCACCTGGAGTCAACTTCTGAGAAAGCAAACCTGCGCCGGTCTCACTCAACACCCAGGCGCGTCGGCGAGCACTAGCACGTTCGTATGTTGATATTTCACATGATATTCTGGATGTACATGCGCCGTTGGAGTACCTCGACGGGCGTGTCCCTTCCCGCACAGCCGCCGTCGCGCGGCCTGTCCTGAAAGATGCACATGTCTCACAAGAAGAGGGCATCAACTGCCCTCAAGTCCATGGGTGCGGCCGGGCTGGCCGCAGCCACCATCGTGTCTGGCCTCTCCTTCGGCGCGGCCCCGGCCACTGCCGCTGGTCCTGGAGCGGAGCCGTCCGAGCGGGTCGTCGGTTCCCTCGTGCTCCGAGAAGCGCGAACGGACACATATTTTGCGGTCCAGGCAGCCAACCTTGGCTCCGGGGCTCTCAGTGGCGCATCAGCAAAGGCGTACACCACGTTTGCTCAAGCAAAGGCATCGGCGGATCGCGTCGAGTTTCCCGCGCCCGGGACTCGTGGTGTCATCAAAAACTCGAAGGGCCAGTGCCTGAGCAGCCTTGGAGGCATGTACGCCCCGTGGTCAAGCAACTGCGGGACAGCGGCAGGCCAGTTCACGATGAGTGAGAACCTTGGACTCGGGGTCTACCGAAACTCGGCCCAGACTGGTTTCTACCTGGGATACTTGTCCGGCTATTCGCTGGCGACCTACGACGAGATCGTCGCGTCGATCAACAAGCCGCTGGTCGCCAGCGTCACGAGCACGAGCAACATCAACAAGTCGGCGGTCATCTCCGGAACGGCGACGCCGAACCAGACCGTCACGATCGGCTCCAAGACTGTCAACGTGAATGCGGACGGCAAGTGGAACATGACGGTCACCGGCCTCGTGAACGGCGCGAACTCGCTCGTGGCCATCCAGAAGCGCGGCGCCACCGAGATCGACCGTCAGAACGTCTCGGTCACGATCGTCGAGGGCGGCGGCCTCTTCGGCGTCGACCAGGGCCCCGTCGAGCTCGAGCGCGGTGAGACCACCCAGGTCCCGTTCGTCGTCGAGAACCGCGTCTCGCGCACGAACACCAAGGGCACCGTGGTGCTGACCGCTCCGGACGGTGCGACCTTCTCCGAGCAGGACACCGTCCAGGGCTCGTGGCGTCGCGTCGGCAACACCGCGTGGAACGCTTCCACGTCCATCCCGCTCTCGAACGGCCGTCTGTCCAACGACAACACGACCCTGACGTTCGACGCGGACTGGGCCAGTGAGCGTCCGACCGACCAGCAGTACCGCTTCCTGATCGACGTCACCGCTGCGGCGGATGCGCCCGAGGCTCCGAGTGCCATGGAGTTCGACTTCAGCGGAACGAGCAGCACGAACGACTTCCGCGCCCAGGGCTCGACGTCCACCACGGTCGGCACCTCGGTCGTGGCCCTGACCGCCGAGGTCTCGTCGGTCGACGACGACGCCCGTTCCGCCGTGGTGTCCGGCACCGCCACCCCCGGCGCCGACATCTCGATCGGTGACGAGACGACCAAGGCCGACGCCACGACCGGCGCCTGGTCGATCACGGTCGGCGACCTCGAGGTCGGGGACAACGACCTCGTCGTGATCCAGGAGGTCAACGGCCGTGAGGTCGACCGCAAGACCGTCACCGCGACGGTCGAGGGCCGCGCGGAGCTGGCCCCGATCACGCTGTCCGGGCCGGCCTTGGTCACCCCGGGTCGCTCGAACACCTTCACCGGCACCGCCGAGCCCGGCGCCACCTTCCGCGTGCTCAACGTCTCCGGCACCCAGATCGTCCCCGGCGCCTTCCAGGTCGGCGCCGACGGCCGCTGGACGTTCAACCGCGTCGTCTCCAACGGCGCACCGAACTTCCGCTTCGTGATCGAACAGACCAAGAACGGCCAGACCGTCACGTCCGAGCTCTTCACGATCAACGCGACGGCCCTCGCACCGGTGACCGTCACGGGGCCGGCCGCCGTCCGCCCCGGTGTCTCGAACACGTTCACCGGCACCGCCGAGCCCGGCGCCACCTTCCGCGTGCTCAACGTCTCCGGCACCCAGATCGTCCCCGGCGCCTTCGAGGTCGGCGCCGACGGCCGCTGGACGTTCAACCGCGTCGTCTCCAACGGCGCACCGAACTTCCGCTTCGTGATCGAACAGACCAAGAACGGCCAGACCGTCCGCTCCGACCTGTTCACGATCAACGCCACCAAGCTCACGCCGGTGACGGTCACGACGCCGGACCGCGTCATCCCGGGTCGCTCGAACACCTTCACCGGCACCGGTGAGCCCGGCGCCACCTACCGCGTGCTCAACGTCTCCGGCACCCAGATCGTCCCCGGCACCTTCCAGGTCGGCGCCGACGGCCGCTGGACGTTCAACCGCGTCGTCTCCAACGGCGCACCGAACTTCCGCTTCGTGATCGAACAGACCAAGAACGGCCAGACCGTCCGCTCCGACCTGTTCACGATCAACGCCACCAAGCTCACGCCGGTGACGGTCACGACGCCGGACCGCGTCATCCCGGGTCGCTCGAACACCTTCACCGGCACCGGTGAGCCCGGCGCCACCTACCGCGTGCTCAACGTCTCCGGCACCCAGATCGTCCCCGGCACCTTCCAGGTCGGCGCCGACGGCCGCTGGACGTTCAACCGCGTCGTCTCCAACGGCGCACCGAACTTCCGCTTCGTGATCGAACAGACCAAGAACGGCCAGACCGTCCGCTCCGACCTGTTCACGATCAACGCCACCAAGCTCACGCCGGTGACGGTCACGACGCCGGACCGCCTCATCCCGGGTCGCTCGAACCCCTTCACCGGCACCGGTGAGCCCGGCGCGACCTACCGTGTCCTGAACGTCTCGGGTACGCAGATCGTCCCCGGCAGCTTCCAGGTCGGCAACGACGGCAAGTGGGCCTTCGACCGCGTCGTGTCCCGCGGTGCAACCGAATTCCGATTCGCCCTCGAGGTCACCAAGAACGGCCGTACCGAGGTCAGCGAGCTCTTCACCCTCGCAGCCGACACCCAGTAGCTCCCCGGCGGCCCTCCTGTCGCACCACGACAGGAGGGCCGCCCCCCCTCTGCTCCCGGAAGGAACCCGATGAACACCACGATCCGCCGCGGCCTCGCCGCAGCATCCATCGCCCTCGTCGCCGCGTTCGGCGTCACCGCCTGCAGCACGTCTGACGCGAAGGGCCCCGCGCCCACCGCCTCGAGCACGACGAAGGCTGCTCAGACCACCTACAACGAGTGCATCGACGGAGCCGTGCAGCTCTGGGACGAGGACGAGGACTCGGACAAGACGATCACGACAGAGGACTGCGCAGCGGCGAACCTCATCAGCTCGAACCGCACCTACGACCTCGGCACGATCGGCACCATCACGGTCGAGGCGAGCAACGCCACGATCTCGGTCTCCTCGACGAAGAAGGTCTTCTTCAGCGGATCCAACAACAGCCTGACCTACGAGGGGGAAGCCCCCAAGGTCGACGACCAGGGCAAGGGGAACACCGTCACGGCGGCCGGCTGAGTCCAGCCCGCGCAGCCACAACGAGGAGGGGACGGAAGCCTCACTTCCGTCCCCTTCTGCGTGCAGTATTGTTCTTTCAGATGTGATGTTTTAGACTGATCACCGAACCCGACCGGAGGCCCCCTTGAACTACCTCGTCGTCATCCGCGCCCTCGTCTCGGGCTGGTGGATCATCGCAGGTGCCACGCTCCTCGGAGCAGGCCTCTCCCTCGTCGTGACGAGCATCACGCCGCCCACCTACCAGGCATCGACCTCCTACTACGTGTCCGTCGCCGGGGACACCTCGGCATCCGCCGGCGAGATCGCGCAGGGGTCGAACGCCGCACAGCAGAAGATCAAGTCGTACATGCAACTCGCGACCTCCCCCCGCGTCCTGCAGGGCGTGGTTGACGAGCTCGAACTCGACACCACTCCGGCGGCCCTGGCATCCAGGATCACCACCTCCGTCGACGCCGGCACCGTGATCATCAAGATCGCCGTCCAGGACGGGTCCCCGAAGGTCGCCGCCACGATCGCCGAGCAGGTCGGCAAGCGGCTCGCCGGCGTGGTGCAGCAGATCGAACCCCGCGGCGCCGACCAGACGCCGTCGGTGCGACTCGAAGAGGTCACGCCTGCGAGCGAGCCCACCACCCCGATCTCCCCTCGGAAAGCAGCAGACCTCACGCTCGGTCTGGCCGCTGGCCTCGCCGCCGGTGCTGCCCTCGCCCTGCTCCGGGCTGCGGTCGACACCCGCATCCGCTCGGGAGAGGACCTCGACGTCGACGTCCCCGTGGTCGGGGACATCGCGTTCGACACCGATGCCGCTCGCCGTCCCTTGATCGTCCGGGACGAGGTGAACACCCCGAGATCGGAGGCCTTCCGCAGCCTCCGCACGAACATCCAGTTCCTCCGCACCAGCGGCGCCCCCACCATTGCCGTGACCAGCGCCAGACCGTCCGAGGGCAAGACCACCACCACCGCCAACCTGGGCATCGCGTTGAGCAAGAGCGGCATGCGCACGGTGATCGTCGACGCCGACCTCCGTCGACCGAACGTGGCCTCCGTGATGAGCATCGAGGGGGCCGTGGGGCTCACCGACCTGCTCGTCGGACGCGTCGAGCTGGAAGACGTCCTGCAGGACTGGGGCCTCGATGGTCTCGCCGTACTGCCGGCCGGCACGATCCCGCCGAACCCGAGTGAACTGATCGGGTCGGAGGCGATGACCCGCGTCCTCGCCGAGCTCGCGTCGCGGTTCGACGTCGTGCTGGTCGACACACCGCCGGTCCTGGCCGTCACCGACTCGGCACTCGTCAGCACCCTCGTGTCGACGACCCTGCTGGTCACCGCCGCCAACCAGACGAAGCGCTCCGACGTCCGGCTGGCGATCGAGGCACTGGCACGGGTCGGGCAGCAGGTCGCCGGCATCGTCCTCACCAAGACCAAGCACAAGGCTTCCCGCAGTGCGTACTACCGCTCGGACTACACGAGCCCTCGCACCACCTGACCGACGACAAGGACACGATCGATGCAGTCCCCCCGCCGCACACGCACCCTCCGCACGAAGCGCCTCCTCGACATCGTCGGTGCCGCCGTCGCGCTCGTCGCACTGTCACCGGTCCTCGCCGTCGTGGCGGGGCTCGTGGCGATCCGGCTCGGTCGACCAGTGCTCTTCCGGCAGCTGCGTCCCGGACTCAACGGCGTGACGTTCACCATCCTGAAGTTCCGGACGATGCTCGAACCCGACCCCGCCGCCGGCCTCGTCAGCGACCGTGATCGCCTCACGTCGTTCGGCTCGTTCCTCCGGTCGACGAGCCTCGACGAGCTCCCCAGCCTGTGGAACATCCTGCGGGGTGACATGAGCTTCGTCGGTCCCCGCCCGACCCTCTGCCGGTACCTCGACCTCTACACCGCCGAGGAGTCCCGCCGACACGACGTCCTGCCCGGTCTGACCGGTCTCGCCCAGGTCCGTGGCCGCAACGCGCTCCCGTGGCCCGAGCGCCTCCGGTCGGACGTCGAGTACGTCGACACCGTGTCGCTCGGCCTCGACCTCCGCATCCTGCTCCGCACGGTCGTCGTCGTGCTCCGACGCGAGGGCATCGCCGCGCCGGGCCACGTCAGTTCCGACGACTTCGAGGGGACCGCGGCGATGACGGGTGGATCACGGTGAGGACCGTCTGGATCGTCAACCACTACGCGCACCACCGCGAGCGGGACGGCCGCGCGACCCGCCACCAGCACCTCGCCGCGGGTCTGACCGAGCACGGGTGGCGCACGGTGGTCATCGCCGCCGGCACGGACCACCCCTCCGGCCGCTCCCACCTGCACGGGACGACGCTGCGCGAGCGCTGGACCGGCGACGGGTACGAGTTCTGCTGGCTCCGGGGAGTCGACCACCGTGGTGCCGGCGCTCGCCGGGCGATCCGTCGCATCGCCGACATCGGCCTGTTCACCGCGCTGCTGCTCCGGCCGGGTTCGCTCCGAGGGCTCCCCCGACCGGACGTCGTGATCGGTGGGTCCTTCCATCCCCTGGCGGCGTGGGGCGCCTCGGTGCTCGCACGACGGATGGACGTGCCGTTCGTCTTCGAGCCGCGCGACCTCTGGCCGGAATCAGCCCTCGGGCTGGCGGGCATGACCGAACGGCACCCGCTGGTCCGGCTGCTCCGGCGGCTGGAACGGACCGTCGTCCGCCGGGCAGCGCACATCGTCTCCCCGCTCGAGGGCGTCGGCCGGTACTACGCCGACCGCGGTCAGCCCACGCCCTTCACCTGGGTCCCGAACGGTGTCGCGCTCGACGAGCGAGCCGACGAACCCGGCGAACCCGACACACCCGACGCACCCGACGCACCCGACGCACCCGAAGAGCCTGCGGACGAGCCCGACACCGCACTCGCGCCCGCTGACGACCGCTTCACGGTCACCTACATCGGCTCGATGGGGCCGGCGAACGCGCTCGAAGCCGTCCTCGACGGCTTCGACCTCGCCGCCCGCCGGGCAGCCGCGAGCGGCGGCCGGCGTCTGGTGCTCCGCATGGTCGGGGACGGATCGGACGTCAGCGCGCTCCGGGAACGCGCGTCGCGCCTCCAGGCCGGCGTGGACGTGATCTGGGACGGACGGGTGCCGCAGGACGACGCCCGCCGCATCGGGCGCCGAGCGGACTGCCTGGTCGTCAACATGCACGACCTGCCGCTGTACCAACACGGCGTCTCGATGAACAAGCAGTACGAGTACATGCTGCTCGGCCGCCCGTTGCTCGTCGGAGCACCCGTCCCCCTCGAACCCGTGGTCGCTTCCGCCAGCGGCCTGCACGTCCGGCCGGACGACCCCGAGGCGATCGCCGAGGGCATCCTCACGCTCGCGGCGATGTCCGCCGCCGAACGCGAGGCCATGGGTGCCCGCGGCCGCGACCATGTCGTGCGCGAGCACGACTACCGAGTCCTGGCCGGCGTCCTGGCCGGCGTCCTCGACGACACCGTCGCCGCCTGACCCCTCCCTGTCCCGTCCCGTCCTGTCCGTCCCGTCCGAGGAAACCCGAGCATGCTCCCCGACATCGTCCACGTCTCCAGCGCCCACCCCTGGGTCGACAACCGCGTCCATCTGCGGGAAGCCGCGGCAGCGGCCGACGCCGGCTACCGCGTCCGCCTCATCGCGGTCGAGTCCGACCTCGGCGCCCCACCCACGGCCGTCGAGGTGGTGCGGATCCCACGGCGAGCGCGTGTCCGGCGCATGGTCGTGTCGACGACGCAGGCACTCGCCCTCGCGCTGCGGTCGCGTGCCCGGGTGGTGCACCTGCACGATCCCGAACTCATCTGGACCATCCCGGTGCTCCGGCTGGCCGGTCGCACCGTCGTCTACGACGCGCACGAGGACCTGCCCGACCAGGTCTGGGGCAAGGACTACCTGACCCACCGGCAGCGTGCCGTGTTCGCGTGGCTCTCGCACGGGCTGCTCCGCGTGGCCGGCACGGCGAACCGGGTGGTCACCGCGACCGAGTGGACCGGACGCCGGTTCCCGGCACCGCGCCGGATCGCGATCCACAACTTCCCCTTCGCGCGTCCGGAAGACGACGCCCAGGTCGGCCTGGAGGCGCGGCCCGCCCTGGTCGCGCACGTCGGCGTCCTGAGTCACGACCGTGGCATCGACGTGCTCGCGTCCGTCGTCGAGGAACCGTCGTTCCCGGCGGGATGGCGGGTCGAGATGGTCGGCTCGATCGACCGGGCGACGTCGACGGAGCGGTTGCGTGCCGCCGAGGCCACCGGCCGGGCTGTGCACGGCGGCGTCGTCGGTCCGATGGAAGCGCGCGACCTGCTCCTCCGCGCCCGGATCGGCGTGGTCCCCTTCCGTCGGACGCCCGTCACCGACCAGATCTTCCCGACGAAGCTGTTCGAGTACCTCGCGGCCGGACTCGCCGTCATCGCCACCGACATCCCCCTGTGGCGGCACCTGTTGCGCGGGGTCGAGTGCGTGACCTTCGTCCCCGCTGACGACCCCACGGCCATCGCCGAGGCGATCCGCCGGTACGCGGACGACCCCGCGCTCCTCGAGCGGCACGGTGCCGAGGCCCGGCGGGCGGCCGCGCGGTTCACCTGGGCCCCGGAGGCCGAGCGGTTGGTCGAGATGTACGACGAACTCCTGCCCGGCGTCCGCGCAGCACGATCGACGCCGACGGCCACCCGGTGACGCGGGCGACGATCGACCGGGCCGAGCTCGCACGTCCGGTCGGACGGGTGACGGGCGTGTTCGTCGCGGTCGGGCTCCTCGGCCTCACGATGAACTGGATCTCGGCGAACCTCGTCGCACCGATCTTCTCGTACCTGGGGTACGGCTACGTCCCCGCGCCCTGGCAGGCACTGCTCGTCGTCATCGTGCTGACGACCGGGGTGGCGCTGACGCTCCCCCGGGTGCTCGTCCGGCCGTCGCACGTCGTGCTCTGGACGATCTTCGTGGTGTGCGTCAGCCCGACGATGATCATGAGCATCTCGACCGGGTACGTGTCCACCGCCACGGCGATCGCGCTCAGTGCCGCGGTGGGGACGGCGTTCGCACTGGTCAGCCTGGCCACGCCGAGCGGCGCGACTGCTCCGGCAGCCCGGGTCGAGCCGGCGGACGACGTGCTGGTCATCGGCGCGCGGCGGATCGACCGTGGCACGCTCACCTGGCTGGTGTGCGGCCTCTACTCCCTCGTCACCTACGGCCTGATGGCGGCCACGGTCGGCATCCACATCCGGTTCCTGGCGCTCGACGACATCTACGAGGTGCGTGCCGACTACTCGGCCGACGTCGGGACCGGTGGTGCCCTCGGGTACCTGCTGACCGGTCAGGCGTACGTGATCAACCCGCTGGTCCTCGCGCGCGGCATCTTCCGTCGCCGCCCGTCCCTGGTGGTCCTCGCCCTGGCCGGGCAGTTCCTGCTGTACTCGAGCACCGGGTTCAAGGCAGTCCTGTTCTCGTTCATCGCCGTCCTCGGGATGGCGGTGCTGTTCCGGGGCGCGAAGCCGGCGCGGTCGCTCGCCTTCCTCGGCGCGCCCCTCGCGATCATGATCGTCTCCGCGGTCGCCGACGAGGTGCAGGGCGGCATCACCTGGACGTCGGTGTTCACCCGTCGCTTCATGCTGACGCCGGGGCTGCTGTCATCGGTCTACGTCGACTACTTCTCCGACAACCCCGTCGCACGCTACGGGTACTCGTTCCTCAGCCCCTGGATCGAGTACCCGTACGATCTGCCGCCGCCGAAACGGATCTCCGACTACCTGGTGCCCGGGTCGGTGGGCTACGCGAACGCCAACCTGTTCGCCGACGGGTTCGCGAACCTGGGGTGGATCGGGATCTTCGTCGCGGCGGCTGCGCTGTTCGTCTGGCTGCGGTTCCTCGACGGCGCGAGCCGGGGGCTCCCGATGCGGGTCGCGGCGATGGCAGTGGTGATGCCGAGCATCATGCTGTCCAACACGTCCATCTTCACGGCGATGCTCTCGCACGGGCTGCTGATGGGGACGCTGATCCTGCTGATCGCCCCGCGCAGCGGCTGGGAGCGGGCCTCGCCCAGACGGCGGCCCACCGCTCCGGGCGACGATCGGCTGCGAGCACGGTCCCGGAGCGGCCGCCGTTCGGCGATCGTGGGCGGAGCACCCGCGCCCGCGCTGACACAGGTGTCGGCACCGGCCCCGATGCTGCTCCGCGCGGTGCCGGTGCAGGGTGCTGGGCGCCGCGATGCTGCAGCACGTGCGCGGATCGCTGGCCGGACCGACCGGCGGAAGGTGCCGGGGCGTCGGGCAGCTCAGCCCTCGCGGACCCGGAGCACCGCGCCGGCACCGGCCACGACCGCTGTCGTCGTCGCAGCCCAGTCGTTGTCCACGAGCACCAGGTCGTTGGCCGTCTGGCGGCACAGCACCCCGTAGACGGCACCGCTCTCGACGCTGCCCTCGTACCGGTTGCCCACCAGGTGCCCGCGGTTCTCGGTGGCGCGGACGTCGATCGCGACGGACGTCGCCGTGCCCTGTCGCCGCAGCCCCGCGATCCGGTTGCCGACGAGCGTGATGCCGTCGTTCGAGTGGTACAGGGAGAGCCCGCGACGGACTCCGCCCGGGCAGTGGTTGTGCGCGACGATCAGGTGCCGCGTCAGGTAGACGAGCACGGCCCCGTCGCGGTCACCGTCCCCGTACCCCGTCACCGTGTTGCGGAGGACGATGCCGTTCGCCCGTTCGGCGGGGTCCCCGACGGTCTCGCCCGCGCCGCGGATGACGATGCCGGACCCGGGGCCGGACGTCGTGCGGCGGACGACGTTGTCGATGACCGAGCAGTCGAGGGGCGCGTACTTCGTGGCGCCGGCGTTCGCCTCGTCCTTCGAGGGGACGACGGCGATCCCCACCCGGCAGTTCTCGACGAGGTTGCGGAGGATCGCGATGGACTGCCCGCCGTGGGTGTCGATGCCTTCCCACGCAGGGACGTCGGAGACGTGGTTGTCCGCGATGACGATCCGGGCCGAACGTGGTGCGCCGAGGAGTCCGGTGGTGGTCGCGCGGACGGCCTCGATGCCGTAGGAGTTCAGGTACGGCGCGGGCTGGGTCACCCGCGCGATGCGGTTGCCGCGCACCGTGCCGTCGATGCACGAGAACATGAGCACCCCGGCGTAGCCGACGTCGGCGATGACGCAGTCCGCGACGGTGAACGCCATGCAGTGGTCGAGCAGGACACCGTCGTGGGAGAAGTCGCGGATGTCGGCGCCGTGGATCCGGACGTCGCGGAACGGCCGGGTGACGGTGCCGACGACGTGGACACCCCGACCGAGTCCGGAGTGGTCCGACCCGGAGCCACGGAGGACCGCGTCGATGATGGTGACGTCCGACGCGGCGACGACGACCAGGTCGATGTCGCGCGTGGTGGAGAGCGATCCGCCGACGAACCGGATCGTCATCGCGCGGTCGATCCGCAGCGGCTCGGACAGCGCCCAGTGCCGGGTCACGACGAGCACGGCACCCGCGTCGGTGGCCGCGACGGCGTCCTGCAACCGGGCGACCCCGGCGTCGGTCACCGTCCGGGCCGTGTCTGCTGGAGCGGGATTCGAGCGCCCGGACGCGGCAGCCGGGCGGGTCCCGGTGGCGAGCAGCGCGGCGGGGATCGCTCCGGCCGCGCCGAACAGCGCACCCCGTCGGCTGACGACCGACC
Source organism: Curtobacterium sp. MCLR17_043 (assembly GCF_003224215.1). Classification (NCBI taxonomy): domain Bacteria; kingdom Bacillati; phylum Actinomycetota; class Actinomycetes; order Micrococcales; family Microbacteriaceae; genus Curtobacterium; species Curtobacterium sp. MCLR17_043. Next base: position 47,024 of record NZ_QKLH01000021.1, read on the forward strand.
GGGGTGTCCGGAGCGGCGTCACCGCCCGACTGCTTCCGGCATCGGCGAGACGCCGGACAGCGAGCGGTACAGGTCGAGCAGGACGTGCTCTTCGTGGTCCCACCGGAAGCGTTCGAGCACCAGGGCGCGGCCGGCTTCGGCGTGCTGTCGCAGCAGATCAGGATCGCCGTCGTACCGGCGGAGTGCGGCCACGACGGCCTCCGGGTCACCCGGTGGCACCCACGTCGCGCAGTCGGCGCCGTCGAGCAGCTCGCGCCAGAGCGGGACGTCGGTCGCGACGACCGCCAGTCCGGCCGCCAGGTACTCGAACAGCTTGGTGGGGATCGACGCCGCGTACGCCGGCGTCGGCAGGAGTGGGAGCAGCCCGACGCGGGCCGTCACCAACAGGTCGCGGGCCGCGCGGGGTGCCAGGACGCCGCGGTGGTCGATGCGCCCGGTGTCGACCAGCGCATCGAACGCACCGCGGTCGACCGCGGAGTCGATCGGACCGGCGGTGACCACGCGCCAGCCGTCCGGGAGCTCGGGCGACGCCGCGACCCCGGTCAGGACGTCGATCCCCCGGTCGCGGCTCATCGACCCGAGGTAGACGGCCACCCGACCACGAGCAGCGGCCGGCGGGGCGTCGGTGTCCTCGGCTCGGAGCCGTGGGACGTTCCGGACCAGGACGGTCCGGTCGGCGCGGAAGCGGCGCGCGATGGTCGGCGTCGCGGCCACCACGGTGCGTGACCGGCGTGCGAGGGCCACTGCCGCGTGCGCCGCCACCGTGCTGCCGCGGCGGGCCACGGGGCCGAGGTACTCCTTGCCCCGCACCTGCTCCGGCAGGTCTTCGTGGGCGTCGTACACCACCGTCCGGTGCAGCACGCGCAGGAGCGGGAGCGCCCACAACAGTTCGGGGTCGTGCAGGTGCACGATCGGCGCCCGGGACGACAGTGCCGCCCCGATGGCCTGGACCGAGGACAGCAGCACCCGTCGCCCGCGACGCCGAGCCGGGATGCGTCGGACGTACACCCCCGTCTCGGGATCGGGCAGGTGCCAGTCCGGATCGGCGCCGACGCCTGCGGCAGCGACGGCAACCAACGCCGTGCGGTACCCGGCACGCGCCGCGCTCGCCGCAGCACGGAGGTGCACTCGGTTGTCGGTCCACGGGTGGGCGCTCGAGACGTGGACGATGTCGAACGGGCGGGGTCGAGGGGCCATGCAGCGAAACTATGGGGCGCCGCTGCCCCCGAGCGAGTTATCTACATGTTGCATTCCAGCAGGCGGGCCGCTCACGGCATCGCGCCGAGCAGATCGTCGTCGTGGTGGCGGGTCGCCCGCACCACGAGCAGCAGGACCGCCGCGTAGGAGACCGTCATCGCCGAGGCGAGCGCGACGAGCACGACCGGCATCGGGGCCCCGAGCACGGACGGCACGAGCACCGCGGCGGCGCACACCACGAGACGCGATGCGTCCCACGTCAGCTGTGCCCCCTGCCGCTGCAGCATCGACAGCACCTGCGTGACCGGCGATGCGGCGACCTGGACTGCGAACGCCGGGACGAGGACCTGGGAGTAGGTGCCGGAGACCGCCCACTCCACACCGAACACGGTCGAGAACACCGCGGGTCCGAGCAGCACGACGACGAGCACCGCGACCGCACCCGCGGTGGCGAGACGCACGACGAGCCGCAGGACGAGCCGGCGCACGGGATCGCCGGATCGGATGCGGAGTCCGAACGCCCCGGCGGCGTACTGCGCGGTCGCGTCGGCGACCATGCCGACGGGCGCACCGAGCACCCGCATCGTGAGGGCGACGAAGCCCGCGGCGACGCTGCCGTGCAGCGCCGCGATGAGCAGACCGGGAGCCTGCTGCCCGACGACGTTCAGCATCGAGGACCACGGCGTGACGACGAGGAACCGCCGGTGGTGACGGGCGGCGGCCGAGAGCGACCGAGGGGTGATCCGCTCGCCGTCACCCCGCCGGAACCGGACCATCCCGAGCACGGCTGCGATCCGGCCGACCGCCAAGCCGCCCACCAGCCCGACCGGACCGACCGCGGCCATCGCCAGGTTCCAGACGGACTGGCCGATGCCCTGGCAGGCGTTGCGCACGGCGATGGACCGGTGCTGCTGCCGCCGCGCGAGCACGGCGGAGGCGATCCGTTGCACCCCCACCGCGACGACCGTCACGGGGACGGCCCACCACAGGTCTTCGAGGGCCGGTGCGGTGAACCACCGTGCCGCGTGGCCGCGGAGGACCCAGGCGACCCCGGTGGTGCCGACGCCGACGACCAGCGTCGAGAGCAGACCGAGTGCGACCAGCGCGCTGGTCGTCGCCCGGTCGTGTGCGACGACCAGCGCACGGTCGGTGCCGAGCGTCGCACCGGCTCCGAGGATGCTCGCGACCGCCGTGACGACCGCGAGCGTGCCGAAGTCCGCCGGGGTGTAGAGCCGGGTCAGCAGCGGTGAGATCGCCACGACCAGGCCCTGTCCGAGGACCGTGCCGACGAGGATCGTCGCGATCGCCGGGAGGCGCCGTCGGGGCGAGGACCGCACGGTGTCAGGCCACGGGGACCACGGGCGGAGCACCGATCGCGGTCACCGTGGTGGACGCCCACCGTTCGACGTCGAGGACCCGTCGGCCGTCGACGACCGTGCGGACGCCGGGGAGCCGGGACTCGTCCCACGTCGCGTACTCGGCGTGGTCGGCCTGCACGACCGCCGCGTCCACCGGTTCGCCGTCGACGTGGGGCTCGAAGCCGAGACTGCGGAGTTCGACGTCCGAGTACAGGGGGTCGGACACGGTCACCACTGCGCCGTGGACCCGGAGCGCGTCGACGGTGCCGAAGACCCCGGAGAACGCGGTCTCCTTCACGCCGCCACGGTAGGCGGCACCGAGGACCACGACCCGCTGGCCCCGCAGGTCCCCGTGCAGGCGCTCGAGGAGGTCGACCGCGTGGGCCGGCATCGCGGCGTTCCTGGCACGTGCGGCACGGACGACCGTGGCCTCCGGGTCGTTCCAGAGGTACAGCCGCGGGTACACCGGGATGCAGTGACCGCCGACCGCGATCCCGGGCCGGTGGATGTGGCTGTACGGCTGGGAGTTGCAGGCGTCGATGACCGCGGCGATGTCGATGGACTGCCGTTCGGCGAACCGGGCGAACTCGTTCGCCAGCGCGATGTTGACGTCGCGGTAGGTGGTCTCGGCGAGCTTCGCGAGCTCGGCGGCCTCGGCGGTGCGGAGGTCCCAGACGCCGTTCGGCCGACCGCGGTCGTCGCGCTCGTCGAACTGCAGCACCGCTTCGTAGAAGGCCCGGCCGCGCGCCGAGCCCTGGTCGGAGAGACCACCGACGAGCTTCGGGTAGCGCCGGAGGTCGGCGAACACCCGGCCGGTCAGGACCCGCTCCGGCGAGAAGACGACGTGGAAGTCCTGCCCCTCGACGAGTCCGGAGCGGGCCTCGAGCCGGGGCGCCCAGCGGCCACGGGTCGTCCCGACCGGCAGCGTCGTCTCGTACGCGACCAGGGTGCCGGGTCGCAGGTGGTCGCCGACCGTGTCGGTGGCGGCGTCCATCCAGCCGAAGTCGGGGATGCCGTCGGCATCGACGAAGAGCGGCACGACGACCACGACGACGTCGGCGTCGGGGATCGCTGCCGCGGCGTCCGTGGTCGCGCGGAGCAGCCCCGCGGGGACGACCTCACGCAGGCCGTCGGCGAGCCCGTGCTCGCCGGGGAACGGCTCGGTCGCAGCGTTCACGGCGTCGACCACCCCGCTCGCGACGTCGAGGCCGGTGACGTGTGCACCGGATCGTGCGTACTGGACGGCGAGCGGGAGCCCGATCTTGCCGAGACCGACGACGACGACGTTCATGCTGCTGCTCCTTCGGCGTCCGTGCCGAGCTGCACGGTCTGCTGGATCCGCGAGGACTCGAGGACGGCCTCGGCGACGAGCACCGTCCGGAGGCCGTCGCGGAGGGTGACGATGTCCGACGGCCGCCCGAGCACGGCGTCGCGGAACGCCTCGTGCTCGACCAGGAGCGGCTCGCGCTTGGTGATGGCGAACCGGGTGCTGGCCCCCTCGGACACACCCCGGAACGCGGCGACCTGGTCCCACTCGGTCTGGACGGTGCCGTTCTCGTGGAAGGTCAGGTCGGCGGTGAGGGTGTCGGCGACGAACGTGCCGCGGTCACCGGTGACGATCAACAGACGTTCCTTGTACGGGGTGAGCCAGTTCACGAGGTGCGAGGTCAGGGTGCCGTCGGCCAGGCGTCCGGTGACGGTGACGAGGTCCTCATGGGGACGCCCGCTCTTGGTGCCCGCGAGCGCTCCGACGTGGACGAACGGTGACCGGGCGATCCACGACGTCGAGTCGATGTCGTGCGTGGCGAGGTCCTTCACGACGCCGACGTCCGCGATCCGTGCGGGGAAGGGCCCCTGGCGACGCGTGACGATCTGGTAGACGTCGCCCAGCTCACCGGCGTCGAGCCGCTGTCGCAGCGCCTGCAACGCCGGGTTGTAGCGCTCGATGTGGCCTACCGCGCCGACGAGTCCGGCGCGGTCGAAGGCGGCCACGAGGCGCGCGGCAGCCGGACCGTCGACCGCGACGGGCTTCTCGATCAGGGCGTGCACCCCCGCCGCGGCGAGTTCCAGACCGACGGCTTCGTGGTGCGCCGTGGGGACCGCGACGACCGCAGTGTCGAGCCCGAGTGCGACGAGCTCACCGACGGACCGGACGACCGGCACGCCCTGGGCGACGTCGTGCGGGTCACCGAGGGCATCGGCGACGCCGACGAGCTCGACCCCCTCGAGCGACCGGAGGACCCGGGCGTGGTGCCGCCCCATCATCCCGAGGCCGATGACCCCGGCCCGCAGCACGCCGCTCATCGTCCGGCCCCGGCGAGGGTGTTGACGGCCTCGACGACGCGGTCGAGCTGGGAGAGCGTCAGGGTCGGGTAGACGGGGAGCGCGAGGACCTCGGACGCGGCACGCTCGGTCTCGGGCAGGTCGAGGTCGTGTGCGAACGACGGGAGGCGGTGGACGGGCGTCGGGTAGTAGACCCCGGTCCCGATGCCGAACTCGGAGCGCAGTGCGGCCGCGAAGCCGTCGCGGTCGGACGGCACCCGCACGACGTACTGGTGGAAGACGTGCTCGGCTCGGGGGTCGGTCGTCGGTGTCACCACCCCGTCGAGTTCACGGCTGAAGTAGGCCGCGTTCGCCTGCCGCTGTGCGGTCCACCCGAGCACCTTGCGGAGCTGCACACGCCCGATCGCAGCGTGGATGTCGGTCATCCGCGCGTTGAAGCCGATGACCTCGTTCGCGTAGCGCTGCTCCATGCCCTGGTTCCGCAGCAGCCGGAGCATCCGGTCCACCGCGGCGTCGCGGGTCGAGACCATGCCCCCTTCGCCCGCGGTCATGTTCTTGGTGGGGTAGAGGCTGAACGCCGCGGCGTCGGACGAACTGCCGACGCGCGTGCCGGCCCACCGGGCTCCGTGCGCCTGCGCAGCGTCCTCGACCACGAGCAGGTCGTGCTCCTCGGCGATCCGGGTGATCGCGGTCATGTCGGCCGGGTGCCCGTAGAGGTGCACCGGCATGACCGCACGGGTCGCCGGGGTGACGGCGGCCCGGACAGCCGCCGGGTCCACGCAGTAGGTCAGGGGATCGATGTCGACGAACACCGGCTCGGCGCCGACGAGTCGGACCGCGTTCGCCGTGGCCGCGAAGGTGAACGAGGGGACGATGACCTCGTCACCCGGACCGATGCCGAGCGCGACGAGCGCCAGGTGCAGGGCAGCGGTGCCGCTGTTGACCGCGGTGACCGAGGCTCCGGCGACGAGGACGTCGCCGAACTCGCGCTCGAAGGCGGCGACCTCGGGGCCCTGCGCGAGACCACCCCCCTCGAGGACGGCATCGACGGCGCGGCGTTCTTCGAGGCCGATGAGGGGCTTCGCCGCGGGGATGAGTTCGAGTGTGGTGGTCAACGGATCGCCTCGATCGTGTCGGTGGTCTCGGAGTGGAGGAAGCGGTCGCCGGTCTCGGTGCAGACCAGCGTTCGGTCGTCGACCTGCGCCAGCCGTCGGCCGGTCCGGCTCACCCAGCCGATGCGGCGGGCGGGGACCCCGGCGACGAGCGCGTGGTCCGGGACGTCGTGGACGACGACGGCGCCGGCCGCGACCATCGCCCACCGGCCGATGCGGATGGGGGCGACGCAGAGCGCCCCGGCGCCGATCGACGCGCCGTGCTCGACGACGACGGCCGTGGGCCGCCAGTCGTCGGCGTCCTGCACGGAACCGTCCGGGTTGATCGCCCGCGGCGTGTTGTCGTTGGTGAGGACGGCACCGGGGCCGATGAAGACACCGTCGCCGACGACCGCCGGTCCGTAGACGAGGGCACCGTTCTGGACCTTGCAGCGCGCTCCGATGCGCTGTCTCTTATACACATCT
>NZ_QKLH01000022.1:0-45548 GCF_003224215.1 Curtobacterium sp. MCLR17_043
AGATGTGTATAAGAGACAGCCGTGGCCGCTCGACCGCCCCGTGCACGCCTACAGCCCCGCACCGAACCACCAACCACGCACCACCCGACGAACCCTGCACCGTGCAACACCCGCCGAGCCATCGCCCAACAGAGCCCGCACCGTGCGAGTTTCGCCACCCCGTGTCCGCTCAACCGCCCCGTGCACGCCTACAGCCCCGCACCGAGCCACCAACCACGCACCACCCGACGAACCCTGCACCGTGCAACACCCGCCAGCCGGCACGCGCCCGCGTCAGGCCGTGCGACGATCCCGACGGCGGGGCTTCGGCCCGTCGTGGGACCAGGCGGACGACGGCAGCAGGCTCGGCGGCAACAGGCGCGACCGCACGACGCGCACCGTGGGGACCGAGGCGTCGAGCGCCTCCCGAGCGTCGCGGACGTGACGTTCCAACGACGGAGTGTCCACCGATGCAGCCCCGCCGGCGGCGAAGCGCTCGCGATCGACCGCGTCGACCGCGGCCTCCAGGTGCGGCACGACCGACTCCGGTAGCCCGGGACGCAGGCGTCCGAGCACGGCACGGGCGGTCCGGGCCACGGCGGCGGCGTCACCCGGCGGCGCCAGGCCCGGGGCGTACCCGTGGTCGGCGACGTCGTCGAGCAACTCCCGCCACGCCTGCACGGCGGGTGACCGACCGGCAGCGATCGCTGACAGCCTCGACCTGCGGCGAACAGCACGCACGAGGCCCGGGGCGACGAGGACCGCGAGCACGAGCAGCAGGCCCACGAGCAGCCCGACCGGTCCTCCGCCGCCGCCGGTGCCGGACGCACCCGTGGCACCCGGAACCGGGGACGCCGACGGGGTCGGTGACGCTGACTCGTCCGCCGGGGTGGTCTGCTCGGGTGCCGGCAGCGGGGTCTCCGGTGCCGCCGCGGTCGGCGAGGCCGAGGGCTCCTCGGACGGCGCGGCCTCGTCGGAGTCGGGCGTCGGCTCGAAGGCGACCCACCCGGCGCCCTGGATGTACAGCTCGGGCCAGGAGTGCAGCTGCCGGTTCGACACCGCGTACTCGCCGTCGGGCTGCGGCGACCCGGCCCGGTACCCGACCGCGATGCGCGAGGGAATGCCGAGCGTCCGGGCCATCACGGCCATCGCGGACGAGAAGTGCACGCAGTACCCGTCGCGGACCTTCAGGAACGTCGAGACGACGTCCATGCTGTCGCCGTCGTAGCCCTGCTCGACGGGAGCGGTCTCGGAGTACGTGAACAGGTCGCTGCGGAACCACTGCTCGAGTGCTCGCGCCCGCCCGTAGTCGTCGGTCGCGGCGGCGGCGACGCGGGTCGCGGTGGTCGAGATGTTGGCGGGCAGGTCGTCGGGCAGGGCGAGGTCGGTGCGGAGCTGCTGGCGGCTGGGCTCCCGGAAGCCACGGCCGTCGGAGCGGGCGAGCACCCCCGAAGCGGCGACCGCGTCGAGGTAGTCGTTGGCGAACGTCGAGGCCCCGTAGACCTCGTACATCGCACCGCGGGCGGTCGCGGCACCCGTCGACCGGACGGTGCTCGAGTTCCCCATCCACCGCCACTGCGACAGGTCGAGGTTGGTGGACTGCGACTCGATCGACACCGCACCCGACGGGACCGGCAGGTAGGTGCTGGACAGCCCGGTGATCCGGACGGTCACGTCGCCGCGGCTTGCCAGGCGCGGGTTGACGCCCTCGGCCCACTGCTGTTCGTCGGCCGTGTCGGCCTCGGCCGCGTTCGTCACGGTCGGCACCCAGTCCCCCGTGCCGAACTCGTCGAGGTCGGCGAGCTTGAGGTACTCGGGCTGCCCGTCGGACGAGCGGTACCGGAACACCTCGAGCTCGCTCGGACGGCGCAGGTCGTTGCCGAGTTCGAGCAGGGTGCCGGGCCGTCCGGGCTGGATCGGCGACTGGATCGCACCGGTCACGCCGGACAACCAGCTGGCGTTGAGCGGCACGATCGTCGGCAGCCCGATGGCGACGACGAGCCCGATCGCCCCGACGACCGCGGCCGGCAGTGCGCGCTGCACCGGCCGCACGGACAGCCAGAGCAGGGCGAGGAACGCCACCGCCGTGGTGATGACGAGCGGGGTGCCGGCGGGCTGCCCGGTGATGACACCCGGCACGATCAGGATGACGAGGGCCGGAGCCGCGGCGAGCGACGGGATCCGCGCGATGGCGGCGAGGAACAGCGAGACCGCAGCGACCCAGCCGATCGACGCGGTGACGACGAGCCGGATCGCGTCGGTCTGCGGCAGTGGTGCGGGGTTCAGGCGGATCGCGGCGAGCGTCTCCCCGAGGGCCCCGTCGGCGTCGAGCCACCCGAGCGGTTGGATGTCGTTGACCAGTGCGGCGGCGCACGAGCAGGCGATGACCGTGCCGACCAGGACGACGAAGCGGATGCCGGGCGTCTGGCGGCGCACGGCGAGCATCACGGCGACGAGCACGGCGACGACGACGACGCCCGATGCCCACCAGGCGATGCCCTGCACGAGCGGCCGGATGGCGAGGGCGGCGAGGAGCACGGGCACCGGCGCGAGGGCCACGACCCAGGCGCTCGGGACGTCACGCAGGTCGTCGTCGCGGTCGAGGATCTCGCGCACGTCGGCACGGCCACGCGCCGGTGCGCTCACCCCGGTCACCGTGCGGCCCCGGACGGCGTCGCGCCGACGACCGGCACCACGAGGGTCCGCCAGCCGCCGCGGTCGAGGATGCCCCGCACGGCGGGGTCCGGCGGCACGATCGTCGCCAGGATGCCGCGGCTCGACCCGCTGGTCGCGCTGACGAGTTCGGCGGCTTCCTCCGCGGTGCAGGTGCCCGTCACGACGGCGGTCATGCCGTGCACGTCGCGGCCACGGACCTCGGGCAGGACGTCGGTGACTTCGCGGGCGTCGGAGCGGAGCCGGACGTCGGCGAGCCCGACGAGCACGTCGGTCAGCCCGCCGACGTCGCCCGCGTGCCGGGTCGCGCCTTCGGGACCGTCGAACACGAGCACGACACGGGAGGTCCGGGCGGCGAGCGCCCGGGCGACACTGGCGGCCACCACGACGGCGTGTTCGAAGGCCTGGTCGCCGCCCAGGTCGGACAGCTCGGCGAGGTCCTCTCGACCGAGCCGCTGGTAGGACTCGCGCCGGACGTCGAGGGCGATCACGGCCTCGGGCGGCTGGGCCTGGGTGGTCTGGCGGACGTGCAGTTCACCGCGCCGTGCGCTCTGGGCCCAGTGCACGCGGCGGATCGGGTCACCCGGTCGGTACGGGCGGAGTTCGCTGTCGTCGGCGGAACCACCCTGTCCGACCCGGCCCTCGTCGGCCGAGACCGCACCGGCGAGCGCCCCGGCGTCGATCGCCCCGAGGGGTGCCGAGGCCGGGACGACGACGACCTCTTCCGCCGGGACGACGGGTCGGTCGATGCGGAGCAGGCCGAACGGGTCCTCGACCCGGATCGTCACGGGGCCGACCAGCGAGCGGCCACGGTGCATCGCGAGTGCCTCGACGTCGAGCACGGCCGGCGGCAGGTTCGGCCCGACCTCGGCGTAGGTCTCCGCCTCGGCCAGGCTGGCGAAGGCGTCCTCGAGTTGTTCGCGCACGAGCAGCGTCGCCCGCGGGCCGATCCGCAGGCTGGTGCTGCCGAGGGTGATGCGTTCCCGGTAGACCTCGCCCACCTGCACGATCGCCCGTGCGGTGCTGCGGCTGCCGCGGAGCGGGGTGGCGACGACGAACGCCATCACGATGCCGAGCACGACCAGGACGAGCAGCAGCAGGCCGGCCGTGACGGCCACGCTCGTGGTGCCGACCAGACCGCCGCCGACCAGGCCGATGCCGACGGCGATGACCGTCCAGCCCCGGATCGTCGGGCGCGGGAACGGGGTGCGTCGGGCCAACGACAGCCCCCGACGGCCGAACCGTGCCGCCGTGGACCGCGCGGCACCGACGCGTCGCAGCAGCGACGGCGGTGCCGATGGACCGGCCATCAGGAGCGGACGGGGGTGGCCGTGAACGGGATGGCGGTGTCGGAGACGATGCGGACGACGATCTCGCGCACGGTGTCCTCGCCGGTGCCGCCGAGCCCACGGGCGACCGGCACGAGCCGGTGCGCGAGCACGATCGGGGCGAGCGTCGCGACGTCGTCGGGGGTGACGAACGGGCGGCCGAGCAGGGCTGCGTGCGCACGGGCTGCCTGCGCCAGGTGCAGCGTCGCGCGGGGGCTCGCACCGAGCACGAGGTCGGGGTGGGTGCGCGTCGACCGGACGATCGCGATGATGTACGCCTCGACGTCGGGGGCGATGTGCACCCCGGCGACGGTCTCGATGATCGCCCGCAGCGTGGTGACGTCGACGATCGGCCGCAGGCGCGACAGCGGGTCGCTGCCGCCGCGGTTCGCGAGCATCTGCCGTTCGGCGTCGACGCTCGGGTAGCCCATCGCGATTCGGGCCATGAAGCGGTCGCGCTGCGCCTCGGGCAGCGGGTACGTGCCCTCCATGTCGATCGGGTTCTGGGTCGCGACGATCATGAACGGGCGGTCGAGCGGGCGCGTGACACCGTCGACGGTGACCTGCGACTCCGCCATCGCCTCGAGCAGGGCGGACTGGGTCTTCGGGCTGGTGCGGTTGATCTCGTCGCCGATGACCACGTTCGCGAACACCGGGCCGGGCGAGAACCGGAAGGTGCCCGACGACTGGTCGAAGATGTTCACGCCCGTGACGTCGGACGGCAGCATGTCCGAGGTGAACTGGATGCGGTTCACGGACCCGCCGACCGAGGCGCCGAGCGCCTTGGCGAGCACGGTCTTGCCGACGCCGGGGACGTCCTCGACGAGCAGGTGTCCCTCGGCGAGCATCACCGTCAGGGCCGTGCGGATGGCTTCCGCCTTGCCGTCGATCACCGTGGCGACGGAGGCCACGATGTCGTCGCCCACCGCCCGCACGTGTTCGAGCGGGAAGGCGGGGTCGGTCGGGTCCGGCACGCAGGGCTCCATCGTCGGGGACAGGTGTCGTGCATGCTACATCGGGCCGGTGACAGCACCCGGTACGGGTGCACGGACTGGTCGTTCCGCGCAACGGCGGCCGATCCGCGTGTGGTGGGGCCGGGAGGCACGGCCCACCACACGCCGATCCGTCACCTCGTGCGCGGAACGGCCCACGGGCCTCCAGACAGTGCCCGGACCGGCCGGCGGACGGTCAGGACCGGGGCGCCAGCGCCGCGTCCGCGGCGCGCAGCACGCGCGCGGCGACCGCGACCCCGTCTTCGCGCCCGAGCTCGGTGTCCTCGTGCTCGATGTTCACCCACATGTCCGGGTCGATCGCACGCAGCGCATCGAGGAACGTCGTCCAGTACGCCTCGTCGTGCCCCTTGCCGAGCGCGACGAAGTCCCACGCCGACGGCTTCGGCCACTCGTTCGCCCACTCGTCGCCGCCGAGGTTCGTACGAGACTCGTCCGGCGACAACCGGCGGAACGAGTTGTCGAGGACCCCGTTGATCGCGGCGTGCGGGTTGATCCGGACGTCCTTCGCAGCGGCGTGGAACACGAGCGGCCCGAGGTCGCGGGCGACCGCCACCGGGTCCATCTGCTGCCAGAACAGGTGCGACGCGTCGAGCTCGACGCCGACGTTCGTCAGCCCGCCGCGCTCGACGAGCTCCCGGATCGACGCCGGGTTGAACACGAGGTTCTGCGGGTGCAGCTCGAGCGCGACCTTGACGCCGTGCTCTCGGGCCAGGGCGTCGATCTCCTGCCAGAACGGCACCGCGACGCTCCACTGGTGCTCGAGGACGTCCAGCGCGGCCGAGTTCCAGGCGTTCACGATCCAGTTCGGCCGCGTCCCGCCCGGCTCCCCTGCCGGCAGTCCGGACATCGTGACCACGCGGTCCTGCCCGAGGCGGGCCGCGAGGCGGATGCTGCGTCGGACGTCCTCGGCGTGCGCGGGGCCGATCGCCGGGTCGGGGTGCAGCGGGTTGCCGTTGCAGTTGAGCCCCGCGATCTCGACGCCGGTCCCCGCGAACTGCGCGAGGAACGCGTCACGCGCCCCGTCGTCCTGCAGGATCGCGTCGATGTCGGGCACGTGCACCGGGGGCAGGAACCCGCCGGTGTTCAGCTCGATGCCGGCGAGCCCGTTGTCCGCGATGACCCGGAGTGCGTCGGCGAGGGGCCGGTCGTGCAGGATCGCGTTGTAGAGACCGAGCTTCATGCGCGGACACCACCCTGCGTGGTCGGGACGACGGCGTCGGCAACGTCGACGGACGTGCCCCCGGCCGCGGCGGATCGTGCCACCGCGTCGAGGACCTCCATGTTGTGCACGCCGTCGTCGAACGTGGCGTTCGCGGGCAGGGCGTCGGGCGCGGCGCCGGACAGCCCCGCGATCTCGTCGAGGAACGCCCGCGCCTGGTACTCGAACATCTGGTTCTGCCCCCAGCCGACCCCCGGGGCGTCCATCGCCATGCCACCCGCGACGTAGGGGTGGTCGGGGCCGAGCACGACCTGGCGGTACCCACCCGTGCGCGAGCCGTCGGACTGCAGCGCGAGGCCGATCTCAGAGGCGCGCTCCTGGTCCCAGCGGGCGGCGCCGCGCTCGCAGAACACCTCGATGACGAGGCCGTTCGGGTGCCCGGCCGCGACGCGTGAGGCCTCGAGCGACCCGACGACCGTGCCGTCGCCGAACCGTGCGCTGAACGTGGCGTAGTCGTCGTTGCCGACGGCCGCGGTCTCTCCGGTGAGCGGGACGGCCTGCCCCCGCAGAGCGTGTCCGGCGGCCACGGGGCGCTCGGTGATCGACGTGGTGAACGTCCCACCGCTGACGCTCCGGACCGGGCCGGCCAGGAACTCGGCGACGTAGGACAGGTGCGAGCCGACGTCGGCGAGCGCGCCGGACCCCGGCGCCCCGGCGAAGCGCCACGAGAACGGGACGTCGGGCGAGGCGCCGTAGTCGGTCCAGTACCGGCCGGAGACGTGCAGGACCCGACCGAGCGTGCCGTCCTCGACGAGCTCCTTGATGGCCGCGAGACCGGGAGCCCGGCGGTAGGTGAAGCCGATGCGGCCGAGCACCCCGCGCTGCGCGGCCTCGGCAGCGGCGGACGCCATCGCGCGTGCGTCGTCGAGCGAGTCGGACAGCGGCTTCTCGCAGAGCACGTGTTTGCCGGCGGCGAGCAGCCCCTCGACGATCTTGCGGTGCAGGGTGTTCGCGACGACCACACTCACCACGTCGATGTCGTCCGCTGCCGCGATGGCTCGCCAGTCGGTGTCGTGCCGCTCGTAGCCGAAGCGCCGTGCGGCCTCGGCGGCGAGGGGCTCGTAGACGTCGCCGACCGAGACGAGCCGGACCGGCGGCAGCGTCGAGGTGAAGAGGGAGGGTGCGTTCCGCCATGCCGCCATGTGGGCCTTGCCCGCCATGCCCGCGCCGATGACGGCGACGCCGATGCTGTCGCTCATGTTCTCTCCTTCGAGAAGGTCGCTGGATCCCGATTCTGGAACGTTCCAGAACGTGTCGGTAGACTGTAGCCGCACCAGCCCATGTCCTGTCAAGCACCGTGCCGGAAAGGCTCAGCGTGACCCCTCGCCCGCCGACGATCATCGACGTCGCCGCACGCGCAGGCGTCTCGAAGTCCCTGGTGTCGATGGTGCTGCGCGACGATCCCGGGGTCTCCCCGGCCCGCCGCTCCGCGGTGCTCGCCGCCGTCGCGGAGCTCGGCTACCGCCCGAACCGCGCCGCCGCCATCCTCGCCGGCACCCGGACCCGCACCATCGGGGTCATCGTCGACGACTTCCGGAACCCCTGGTACGTCCCGATGCTCGACGGCATCCGCGAGGCCCTCGCCCCGCACGGCCTCCGCCTCACCCTCGCCGACACCCGCGCCAACGCCCACCTCGACTCATCCCCGTTCGACGACCTGGTCTCCCTGCGGGTCGACGGCGTGGTGCTCGCCGCCGAGGGCTTCCCCGACGTCGTCGTCCCCGCCGACACCCCGGTCGTGGTCGCCGGCGCACGCGCGGACGTCCCCGGCGGACTCGACGTGGTCGCCTCCGACGAAGCCGCCGGCGGACGGTTGGCAGCGGATCACCTGATCGGACTGGGTCACCGCCGCATCGTCCACGTCACCGGCTCGGGAGGCCCGGCTGCCGTCCGCCGTCAGGCCACCGTCGCGCAGCTGGTCGCGTCCGGCATCGAGCCGCTGGTCTACGGCTCCGGCCCGACCTCGGAATCGACCGGCTACGAGGGCATGCGGCTCGCCCTCCGAGAGCACCCCGACCTGACCGCGGTGTTCGCCGCGAACGACGTCATGGCGATGGGAGCGATCGCCGCCGTCCAGGAAGCCGGACTCCGCGTGCCGCAGGACGTCTCGGTGATCGGCAACGACGAGACCCCGCTCGCCGCGTCACCCCTGCTGCGCCTGACGACGGTCGACCCGCACAACGACGAGGTCGGGCGCCTGGCGGCTGCGCGGTTGGTCGAGCGGATCGGCGCGGCCGCAGGGGCGCCGGCCGATCCCCTCCGGACGCTCGTGCCGCCGACGCTCGTCGTGCGCTCGACGACGGGGCCGCCGCGCCTCTGAACTCCGCTACTCGGTTGAGCGTCTGCGCCTCCGTCAGGTCAGGACCGAGCGATCTCAGCGAACCCGGCGGCGAGCGCACCGACCCGAGCCTCGCGCTCGGCGAGTGCCATGTTCCGAACCGAGGAGAACACGAACTGCTTCGCTGCGATCGGGCGCCGTTCGAGGAGTGCGTCGAGCTCGCGTGCGCGGGGTCGCGACACGATCGCGGCGGCTTCGCGCCCGAGCACACGAGCGGCGACGTGGTCCGTGTTGGAGCCGTACTCCTCCATGAGCTCGATCCGATCGTCGTTCCAGGATGCCTCCCGGACCCGTTCGTCTTCGCAGTACCAGTCCACCGCCAGCGCAAGGTCCTGTGCGTCACGGTCGTTGGCGTGTCCACGGTCCACCCAGGCTCGCAGCTTGAGCAGCGTGTACCCAGCCGCGGTGGGGAAGCGGACACGGTTCCCGCTCGGCAGATCGACCCACGTCCCTGCACTGAAGACATCGGCCATCCCGAAGACGCTCATCTGCTCGCGGCGGCGGGCCGGTGTCACCACGCCGTCGGGGTCCTCGACCCGGCCGAACGGCATGAAGTCGACTTCCATGTCGGCGACCACGAAACGCACGCCGTTGGAACCGGTCCGCGTGTACGTCGCAACGACGTCCTCGTACGTCTGCCAGTCGTCTGTGGCGATTGCGATGTCCACGTCGGAGGTCGCACGCACGGTGTCAGTCCGGCCGAACTGGACGTGATGGAGTTGGTCGCGAGCCTCCGCGCCGATGATCATGAGGCGCGCGGGGTCGACCTGTCGACCCACGAGGTCTCGGACGACGTGATCGACGACGTCGAGACGTTCATCCGAGTGCATCGACGAGTCCCGTCTCCGCGCGGACCCTGGCCGCTGCTTCCTGCGAGCGAGAATCACCAGCAGCCATGAGCTCCGCGTACACGAGCAGTGGCGGCGCCGTCCTCACTCCGGACGGATAGGGCCGCGGGTCGGTCCAGAAGGCTTCCCGCACCCAGATGTTCGGCGCGGCCCCGGCACGCCAACGGTTCGCGAGCGCGAGCGCCGACGACCATGGCCGAACCCACAGCGACAGTGTCTCGGGCCGCAACCACGCGGTTGCCGCTTCACCGCTCCGGAACACCTCCACCCCGTCCACCGCCTGGACCTCGAGGGTCTGGCCGGCGAAGGCCCGCGCTCGTTTCTCAGCTCCGAGACCCGAGGCGAACGCAGCGGACCACTGGTCGATGAGCTGCTCGCGGGCTGTACCCCCGGGTCGGAGGTCTGCCTCGTCCGTCCCGGACGCTCGCAGCGATTCGACGACCTCGCTGGCGAGCCCGACGGACACACCTGCGACCCTCGCGACGGTTCGCCGCGGCGCTGACATCATCCGCGGCCAGGTCAGCAGGACGAACAGGACCTGCGCTCGGCGAATGCTGAAGAGGTTCACGTTTCGACTGCTCACACCGCGCTCCTCGGACGCGCCCGGTCTCGTCCGGCCCCGCACGTCCACGAGTACCCCGTCGTGCCGGATGAACGCGTTGCCAGCGACATCGACGAAGCAAGTCCCGAGCGATCGGAACTGCTCTGCAGTCCGGGCTGAGATCTTCGCTCCGACCAGCAACGTCGGTGTCGACTTCACGTTCCAAGGTGCCCGTCGCAGGGACTCCATCGTGAGCGGCTCGAGGAGTGCGATGTCCACTGGCCATCGCCAGCTGGGGTCAGCATCGCGGGTGAGTACGGCGTCCCAGAGAGCAGAGCCATCGAACCCCTCAGGCTCCCTCGAGACTGCGACATCGAAGCCGTACTCGCGGAGTCGCGCGATGGCCTCGTACACGATCTGGTCGTCCATGACGCTCCTCGTTCATTTTTTCTCGATGTTCAATCTAATTGAACAAGTCGAAAAACTGAACACCGCGGAACGTCATCCATCAGACGCGCGCACCCTCGAGCCGGTCGACGGCCTCAGCCAGGTCAGCGAGCTCGGGGACCTCGTGCGCCTCGGCGAGGGCGCCCTCGAGCGCTTCGGCGTGGATCGGTGTCGCACGCTCGAGCAGGACCTGCCCGGCGTGCGTGAGCTCCGTGTAGAGCCCGCGACGGTCGTCGGCGCACAGGACACGGGTCAGCAGGGCACGCTCCTCGAGCCGGTTCACCAGTCGGGTGGTGGCACTCGGGCTGAGGGCGGCCGCGCGGGCGAGCTGCTGCATGCGCATGTGGAAGCCGTCCTGGCGGCGCAGAGCATCGAGCACCGTGAACTCCACGACGGACAGGTCGACCTGCCGGAGGTCCCGCTCCAGGCGCGTCTCGATCAGGCCGTGCAGCGCTGCCAGGGTGCGCCAGCCGTGGGCACGGACGGCGGTGGAGGTGTCGTCGACGGACATCGGGGCTCCTTCGGTCGGTGCAGACGGCGACAGTTGCTTGCGCGGTTACCCCGCGTGTGCAACTATCGATATCCCGCGTCTGCAACAACCAGCGTACGCGGCACAGCTGCACAACGGAAGGACATCCATGCCCGCGGGACTCATCGCCCTCGCACTCGGCGGATTCGGCATCGGCCTGACCGAGTTCGTCATCACCGGCCTGCTGCCCGAGGTGGCGGCCGACTACGGCGTCACCGAGACCACCGCCGGCTGGCTCGTCACCGGGTACGCCCTGGCGGTCATCGTCGGGGCCCTCGGGCTCACCGCCGCGACCACCCGGCTCCCCCGCAAGCCCGTCCTGCTCGGGCTGCTCGTGCTGTTCATCGTCGGCAACACCCTGTCCGCGATCGCGCCGACCTACGGCGTGATGATGACCGGCCGTGTCATCGCCGCCCTGTGCCACGGAGCGTTCTTCGGCATCGGCTCGGTCGTCGCCGCGAACATGGTCGAGCGGTCCAAGCGCGCGTCGGCCGTCGCGCTGATGTTCACCGGGCTCACCGCGTCGAACGTGCTCGGCGTGCCGTTCGGCACCTTCCTCGGCCAGGCCGCCGGTTGGCGTGCGACGTTCTGGGCGATCGCGGCCATCGGCATCGTCGCCCTGATCGGCGTGCTCGTCCTCGTCCCGGCGGTCCGCTCCACCGAGGTTCCGTCCCTCGCCCGCGAGCTCGGCGCCTTCCGGTCCGGACAGGTCTGGCTGTCGCTCGGGATGACCGTGCTCGGCTACGGCGGGATGTTCGGCGCCTTCACCTACATCGCGTACACGCTGACCTCGGTGTCCGGCTTCCCGTCGTCGGCGGTGCCGTGGCTGCTCATCGTGTTCGGCATCGGGCTGTTCGTCGGCAACTTCGCCGGCGGCAAGCTCGCGGCCCGCTCGATCGACCGCACGTTGCTCGTGGTGCTCGTCGCGCTGACCGTGGTGCTCGCGGCGTTCGCCCTCGTCGCGACCTCGCCGGTGCTCACCGTGATCGCCCTCGTGCTGATGGGGGCGTTCGGGTTCGCGACCGTCCCGGCCCTGCAGACGCGGGTGATGCAGTACGCCGACCACGCACCGACCCTGGCGAGCGGGGCGAACATCGCCGCGTTCAACCTCGGCAACGCGCTCGGGGCCTGGATCGGCGGTCTGACCATCGCCGCCGGCCTCGGGTACACGTCGCCGATCTGGGCGGGGGCGGGGATCACCCTGGCGGCCGTGGTGCTGACGCTCGTGGCCATGGGCGCGGTGCGTCGGGGGCGCGCGGGAGTGCGGACCACGACGACGGGGAGCATCGCGACGGTCTGACGCGAGCGCTTCGGGCGCTAGGAACGACGAAAGCCCGGTCCGATCGGACCGGGCTTCATCGTCGTGCGGAGACGGAGGGATTTGAACCCTCGGTCCCCTCAAAGGGGACTCCACCTTAGCAGGGTGGTGCACTCGGCCGGACTATGCGACGTCTCCAAGCACTCTCACGAGCGCTGCGACCACCATACAGGAGGACCGCGCCACTCTCGACCCGACGAACACCCGCGCGTGGCACGACCCGTCACACTCGGTCCCCCGAAGTGGGGACACGTGGGGGTTGTCGGGGCGTACCCCACTGCATACCATCATCGGGACGCGGCAATCACGTTCCGGGGCTCGTCCCCGTCGTCGCGACACAGCACCCGACGTCGTTCCCCGTGCGGGCCCGGCGCGCCCGATCGCGTGGCGCCCGGCGGGGAGCGACTTCCCCTGGGGGCGCGGCCCACCACCGCGCCCCCGTTTCTGCGTTCGGGGGCGGGTGCACTGCTGACGTTCGGGCGCGCGCACGGCAACGGCGGGCCCACGAAAGCGACACTGCGCCGCCGAGCTCGGCCGTCACAGGTGCCAGGGCGACAGAGTGTCGCGGATGTTCGGCGGCAGTCTGTCGCTTTCGCGGAAGGGGGCAGGGGCGGGAGGCGGCAAGCAAGCGACCGTCCGCCCGCGCCTCAGTACCCGAACGCCTTGGAGCAGGTCTGCTGGTCGGCGGACTGGCCCTCGAGCCCGTCGATGGTCTCGGGCGTCGCCGAGGGGGTGCGCGGCGCAGCGGACGACGGCGCTGCCGGTGTCGCGGGGGTCGCGGGCTCCGGCGCAGCGGCCGGGGGAGACGGTGTAGCGGTCGGCTGCGTCGGGTTCGGCTGCGTCGGACTCGTCTGCGTCGGGTTCGTCTCGGACCCGATGCCCGTGCTGTCCGCCCCGAGGGAGAACGACTGGTCGGCCTTGATCTTCGCGAACAGCCGGTCGGCCAGGTACGTCGTCGGCTCGACCTTGCCCTCGTAGACACCGGTGCCGCCCGTGGTCCCCGGGTACTGCACGAAGTTCACCTGCGCCAGCGGCAGGTCCCGCAGCGCCAGGCCCATCTGCACCATCGTCCCGATGTCGTTCAGGCTCTGGGACAGCTGCATGTTCGACGCCGCCGCCCGGGCCAGCTTGTACAGGCGGGCCGGCGAACCGAGGGTGTCGTTCGACTTCACAGTGCGGAGGAGCGACGACAGGAACACCTGCTGGCTCGAGATCCGGCCGAGGTCCGACCCGTCGCCGACCCCGTGCCGGGTGCGCAGGAATGCCAGGGCCTCGTCACCCTGCAGGGTCGAGGTGCCGGCCGGCAGGTTCAGCCCGGTGTACGAGTCGGTGATCGGCTGGGCGACGCAGACCGGCACGCCGCCGATCGCGTTCGACATCTCGATGACGCCCTTGAACGACACCGCGGCCGAGTACTGGATGTCGAGCCCGGTCAACCCGGCGACGGTCTGGGTGACGCAGTTCAGGCCGCCCTCGCCGAACGAGGTGTTGATCGGCTGCGCCGCCATCGCCGGGGCTGTGCCCGTGCCGTCGGTCTTCTTGCAGGCCGGGATCGGTGTGACGAGGTCGCGCGGGATGCTCACCGCGGTCGCGTTGGTGTGGTCGGCCGAGACGTGCAGCAGGATGTTGACGTCGTTGAGGGTCGCATCGCGCTCCCCGAAGGCAGCACTCTGCTCGGGGTCGTTGTCGGTGCCGACGACGAGCATGTTGAACCCGCCCTTGAAGGCGCTGATCGGCTTCGCGCCGCCCTTCGCCTGCGGCGCGGGCTGGCCCTGGATCTCGACGCCGTCACCGAGGTCGTCCGTGACCTGCTTCGCCGCGATCGCCGTGACCGAGACCGAACTCACCAGGGCCACGGCGACGACGGCGGAGACCGTCTTGGCAGCGGTCGCGAAGGGGCTCGAGCGCCGCAGACGTCCGTGCCGTGCGATCCCGGACGCTCGGTTCAAGCGGTGGGATCGATCGCGGACGTCGTTCACGGGCACTCCTGTCGTCGGTGGACACGCCGGGGACGGCAACCGGTCAAGGCTGCCACGACGTTGCCTGACGATCCAGTGCGAGTGACACCGGTGACGCTCGCTGCTCAGGGCCGCGACCTGCGGATCGACGGCGGTCGGCGCGGACCTGAGCGGATCCGCAGCCGACGTCGGTTCAGGCGGACACGACCACCCGGAAGCGGTCCGGCAGGGCGATCAGGGCGGACGACAGGTCGAGGAGCGCCGCGGCACAGTCGTCGAGGGCGTCTCGCTCAGCAGCGGCCACGGCCCGCTCGACGATCTCGACCCGTCGTCGCCGGTCGACCACGGCATCGATCCCGTTCGCCAGGGCGACGTCGTCGGTGAAGAACATGTCGAGCACGATGCGCTGCGACAGCAACCAGTCGCCGCTGACCGATGACCCGCGGCGCCGCAGGTACCAGGCGCCGAGCTCGACGAAGGCACCGGCTTCGGTCCAGCACTCCCGCAGCCACACCTTGTCGAACCGGTCGTGGTACCCGACGGAGTTCGACGGCGGATCGACGAGCAGGGCCTGGGCGATCCGCATCCGCTCGATCATCTGGTCGACCGACCACTGCGAGATCACGACACCGACGTACCGCTGCACGCTGGCCAGCTGCAGGGACTCGAGGGTCACGAGGGCTTCGCGCACCGGTGTGCGCGACACCCGCATGTCCGATGCCAGGGTGTCGAGCCGCAGCCGCTGCCCGCGGCGGTACTCCCCCCGCAGGACGTTGTCGAGCAGTCGCAGGAACACCGCGTCGCGCAGCAGGCTGCGGCGCAGGCCGTGGGGATCGAGGCCGCCGACGCCTGCTCGGATGGGGGTGTGCTCCATCAGCCCAGGCTCACGCACGGACGGCACCCCCGAGGCGAGGGCGGTCGCTGCCGTGGATCGTGGTCGCGGGTGTCGCGCTGTGGAGGAGTGCCATGCAGGCACAGTGACAGCGCTGCGACGGCAGCACTAAACACTCTGAATACAGAATGTCAGGCCGCGGCCACAGGGCTCACCTCCGGTCGGACTTCGCGTCCCCGGTGAGCACCGAGAGCGGTTGGGTGACGTCCTCGAGCCCCTTCCGCGCGGCGTCGACCCCGAAGATCAGGGCGACCACGCCGCCACCGATCATCACCGCGGATCCGAGCAGGTACCCCCAGAACAGCGGCTCCCGCGACGAGCCGTCACCGATGAGTGCACCGTAGATCAGCGGGGCGACGGCACCGAAGATCTGCGCCAGCGCGAAGAAGTACGAGATGGCCTGCGACCGCAGCTCGAGCGGGAAGATCTCCGACACGGTCAGGTAGGCGCTCGATGCCCCCGCCGAGGCGAAGAAGAACGACACGCACCAGAAGGCGACCTGCACCGTCGCCGAGATCGCGTCGGCCTGGAACAGGAACGCCGAGGTGGCGAGGACGAGACCCGAGACCAGGTACGTCGAGAAGATCATCTGCCGACGACCCCAGGTGTCGAAGAACCGCCCGAGGATGATCGGGCCGAGCAGGTTGCCGATCGCGAACGGGAAGAAGTACACCGATGTCTCGGCCGTCTTCAGCCCGAAGAAGTTCGTGAGCACCAGGGCGTACGTGAAGAAGATCGCGTTGTAGAGGAACGCCTGGGTGATCATCATCGTCGCGCCGACGAGGGTCCGGGTCGGGTACTGCCGGAACAGCACCTTCACGATCGTCCGGAACTTGACGTTGTCGGTCGGGGTGACGGTCATCGCCTTGGACTGGTCGACGTCCGGCAGGCGGTGCCCGGTGGACTTCTCCACCGACTCCTCGATCCGTGTGACCGTCGCCTCGGCCTCCTCCTCGCGTCCGTGCGTCATGAGCCACCGCGGACTCTCCGGGATGTGCCGGCGCAGGAAGATGATCGCGATGCCGAGCACCGGGCCGAGGAAGAACCCGATGCGCCACCCGATGTTCTCGGCGAAGTTGGCCGTGTCGAGCAGGTAGATGTTGGCGAACGCGCCGAGCGCGGCACCACCCCAGTACGTGCCGTTGATGGCGATGTCGACGTGCCCGCGGTACTTCGCCGGGATGAGCTCGTCGATCGCCGAGTTGATCGCCGCGTACTCGCCGCCGATGCCGAGCCCCGCGACGAACCGGAACGCCGCGAGGAACCAGAAGTCCTGGGCGAGCCCAGCGATGCCGGAGCCGATCAGGTAGATCGCCAGCGTGAGGATGAAGAGCTTCCGTCGCCCCAACCGGTCGGACATCCGACCGAACACGACTGCGCCGACGACCTGCCCGATGAGGTAGATCGTCCCGAGTGAGGTGACCTGCTGCGTGGACAGGTTCAGGTCCGCCTGGAAACCCGCGTTCGAGACGATCTGGATCTCGAGACCGTCGAGGATCCAGGACACGCCGAGTCCGACGACGACGCTCCAGTGGAACCGGGTCCACGGCAAGCGGTCCATCCTGGCGGGCACCAGGCTCTTGATGGTTGCGTTCGCGCTGCTCACGAAATGGGACCGTACGCCGAGATCGCCGATGTGGTTCAGATGCGGAACGAGGAACCGGGGGCGGAGCCGGATCCCCCTACTTCGAATCCGGCTCCGTCGCCGGGATCTCAATGATCGCAAGTGCGATGGAAACCCACAAGCGGACGGGAGGCGCGGTGCGGGCCCGCCACGGGCCTCCAGTCCGACCCTGGTCGCCGTCGCGAACGCGGCGTAGCGTCGGAGAGGTGACCCGACCTGACATCCGCACGGTCGGCGAGCTCCGCACCTCTGGTCACGTCCAGAAGACGGTCCGCGCCGAGATCCGCGACAACCTGCTCACCGCCCTGCGCCAGGGCACCGATCCGTGGCCCGGCCTGCACGGCTTCGAGACCACCGTCATCCCCCAGCTCGAACGCGCCCTCATCGCCGGGCACGACGTCGTCCTGCTCGGCGAGCGCGGCCAGGGCAAGACCCGCCTGCTCCGCACCCTGCAGGGCCTGCTCGACGAGTGGACGCCGGTCATCACCGGCTCCGAGCTCGGCGAGCACCCGTACGAACCGATCACCACCGCGAGCATCCGGCGCGCCGACGACCTCGGCGACGCCCTGCCGATCAGCTGGCGGCACCGCGACGACCGCTACGTCGAGAAGCTCGCGACACCGGACACGAGCGTCGCCGACCTGATCGGGGACGTCGACCCGATGAAGGTCGCCGAGGGCCGCAGCCTGGGCGACCCGGAGACCATCCACTTCGGGCTCGTCCCCCGCGGGCACCGTGGCATCGTCGCGATCAACGAGCTGCCCGACCTGGCCGAACGCATCCAGGTCGCGATGCTCAACGTGATGGAGGAGCGCGACGTCCAGATCCGCGGCTACGTGCTGCGGCTGCCGCTCGACGTACTCGTCGTGGCGAGCGCGAACCCCGAGGACTACACGAACCGCGGCCGGATCATCACGCCGCTGAAGGACCGCTTCGGCGCCGAGATCCGCACGCACTACCCGATCGAGCTCGACGACGAGATCGCCGTCATCCGGCAGGAGGCCCAGCTGACGGCCGAGGTCCCCGACGCCCTGATCGAGATCCTCGCCCGGTTCACCCGCGCACTGCGTGGTTCGAGCGCCGTCGACCAGCGCAGCGGTGTGAGCGCCCGGTTCGCGATCGCCGGTGCCGAGACGGTGTCCGCGGCCGCGGTGCACCGCGCAGCACGCCAGGGCGAGGACGAGGCGGTCGCCCGGCCGATCGACCTCGAGACCGCGGTGGACGTCCTCGGCGGCAAGATCGAGTTCGAGAACGGCGAAGAGGACCGTGCCGACGAGGTCCTCGAGCACCTGCTCCGCACCGCGACCGCCGAGACCGTGCGCTCCCGCTTCAAGGGTCTCGACTTCGCGGTGCTCGTGGACGCGCTCGACGGCGGCACGATGGTGACCACGGGCGAGCAGGTCAGCGCCCGGGCGTTCCTCGAAGGCCTGCCGCCGATCGGCGAGTCCGACCTGTACGACCAGGTGTGCGACCGGATGGGTGCCACGAACGACGGCGAACGCGCCGGCGCGATCGAGCTCGCCCTCGAGGGGCTGTTCCTGGCCCGACGCATCAGCAAGGAGTCCGGCGGGGGCGAAGCCGTCTATGGCTAGGCAGAACCGGCGCCTGACGCGCGACACCCGGTACGGCCGGTACACCGACGGACCCGACCCGCTCGCCGCCCCGGTCGACCTGGCCGAGGCGCTCGACGCCATCGGGCAGGACGTGATGGGCGGCACGTCGCCCGAGCGCGCGATGCGGGAGTTCCTGCGGCGAGGGGGCCGGACGCAGCGCGGCCTCGACGACCTGGCCCGCCGGGTGGCCGAGCGCCGCCGTGAGCTGACGAGCAGGAACAACCTCGACGGCACCCTGCAGCAGGTGCGCGAGCTCCTCGACCAGGCGCTGCTCGCCGAACGAGGCGAACTCGCCCGCAACGTCGACCTCGACGACGGCGACCGGGCCCTGGCCGAACTGCAGCTCGACAGCCTGTCGCCCTCCCCCGCCGCCGCGGTGCAGGAACTCGGCGACTACGACTGGACGAGCCCGACCGCGCGCCAGAAGTACGACGAGATCAAGGACCTGCTCGGCCGCGAGGTGCTCGATCAGCGCTTCGCCGGCATGAAGCAGGCGCTCGAGGGTGCCACCGACCAGGACCGGGCCGCGGTCAGCGCGATGATGCAGGACCTCAACGCCCTGCTCGAGGCGCACGCCCGCGGCGAGGACACCCAGCAGCAGTTCGACGACTTCATGGACCAGCACGGCGAGTACTTCCCGTCGGACCCGGCGAACGTCGACGAGCTGCTCGACGACCTGGCAGCCCGCGCGGCCGCGGCGCAGCGCATGCGCAACTCGATGACCCAGGAGCAGCGGGACGAACTCGATGCCCTCGCCCAGCAGGCCTTCGGTTCCCCCGACCTGATGGGGCAGCTGTCCCAGCTCGACAGCACCCTGCGCGCACTGCGTCCCGGCGAGGACTGGGGCGGATCCGAGCGCATGGAGGGCGAACAGGGGCTCGGGCTGGGCGACGGCACCGGGGTGTTCCAGGACATCGCGGACCTCGACGCCCTCGCCGACCAGCTCGCCCAGTCCGGGCCGGGCTCGGAGCTGGACGACCTGGACCTCGACGCGCTGTCCCGGCAGCTCGGCGACGAGGCGGTGGTCGACGCGAAGACCCTGCAGCGCCTCGAGCAGGCGCTCCGGAACTCCGGGGCGATGCGCCGCGGTGCCGACGGACAGCTCCGGCTCACCCCGAAGGCGATGCGGCAGCTCGGCAAGAGCCTGCTCAAGGACGTCGCTCAGCGGATGTCCGGTCGCCAGGGCGCGCGGGACCTCCGTCGCTCGGGCGCCGCGGGCGAGCCCTCGGGGGCGTCACGGCAGTGGGCGTTCGGCGACACCGAGCCCTGGGACATCCCCCGGACGATCACGAACGCCGTCGTGCGGACGGCGGCCAGCGGGCGGCAGGGAGCCGGCGTGCGCCTGAGCATCGAGGACGTCGAGGTGCAGGAGACCGAGGCCCGCACCCAGGCCTGCGTCGCGCTGCTCGTCGACACGTCGTTCTCGATGGCGATGGAAGACCGCTGGGTGCCGATGAAGCGCACCGCCCTGGCGCTGCACACCCTGGTGTCGACCCGGTTCCGCGGCGACGACCTGCAGCTCATCGCCTTCGGTCGCGAGGCCGAGGTGATGGACGTCGAACAGCTCGTCGGGCTCGACGCGATGTGGGACAAGGGCACGAACCTGCACCACGCCCTGCTGCTCGCCAACCGGCACTTCCGGAAGCACCCCACGGCCCAGCCGGTGCTCCTCATCGTCACCGACGGCGAGCCCACGTCGCACCTCGAGCCGAACGGACAGGTCTGGTTCGACTACCCGCCCGACCCGGTGACGATCGCGCTGACCGTGCGGGAACTCGAGAACGCCGGACGCCTCGGCGCCCAGACGACGTTCTTCCGGCTCGGCGAGGACCCGGGGCTCGCCCGGTTCATCGACGCGATGGCGAAGCGGGTGGACGGCAGCGTCGTGGCACCGGAGAACGACGACCTCGGGGTCGCCGTGGTCGGTTCGTACCTCGGCTCGCGTCGCGGGGCCGGCGGCGCGCTCTTCCGCGACGACTGGGGGCTCTGAAGCCCACACGGGACGGACTGGAGGCCCGTGGCGACACCGCCACGGGCCTCCAGTCCGTCCCTGGGTGCGTCTAGAACAGCGGCCAGGGCACGGCGGGGCCGTGACCGGGCGGCGGCGGGAAGATCCCGACGGCGCGCAGGGCCGCGCAGCGCGCCCGGAGCGTGTCGATCTCCTTGTCCGTCAGGTGCTCGGCGAGCTCGTCGCCGAGACCGCCGCGCAGGGCGTCGGACACCCGGTCGAGGCCCTCGAGCTCGTCCGGACCGAGCGGCTCCCCGATCCAGCCCCACAGGACCGTCCGGAGCTTGTGCTCGACGTGGAAGGTGAGCCCGTGGTCCACGCCGAAACGGTGGCCGTCGGGCATCGCGAGCACGTGCCCGCCCTTGCGGTCGGCGTTGTTCACGACGACGTCGAAGACGGCCATCCGGCGCAGGGCCTCGGAGTCCTCGTGCACGAGCGTCACGGGCTGGTCGTGTTCGTCGATGGCCTCGAGCACGGGCAGCCAGGGCGAACCGTCCGCCTCGGCGAGATCCGGCGCCACCAGGTCGACGGCGTCCTGCTCGGGGTCGACGTCCTGCCAGCGCTGCACCATGCCGGGCCCGAACGGACCGTCGCCCATCCACGTGGGTGGGACGACACCCCAGCCGAACGCCTCGGAGACCAGGTGCGCGGCGATCTCGCGGCCGGCGAGCGTGCCGTCCGGGAAGTCCCACAGCGGGCGCTCGCCCTCGATGGGCTTGTAGACGACGGTCGCACCGTCGAGTTCGGCGAGGAAGGTGGCGTTGGACGCCTCACGGATGCGCGCCCGGACGGACAGCGAGCCGTCGCTCATGCGTCGCCGGGCGGACGACCGGCGGCGACGACCTCGCGCGTGCGCTCGACGAAGGCCCGGGCGGTGCCGACCGGGATCTTCACCTGGAACAGCTCGGCGGGCTCGGGGATCTCGACGACGGCCTCGATCTCGATGCCGTCCTCGCTCTCCTCGGACACGATCTCGACCTCGTCGTCGATCGGGTACGCCTCGATGACGACCTGCGCGGTGGACGGGTCGAAGCCCAGGCTCAGGGCCCCGGCGCGGAACTCGGCCTCGACGGGCTGGTCGAGCGGCTCCGGGTCGCGGAGTTCGACGGGCACCGACGGCGGCACGCTGAAGCGGTTGTCGTCGACGGTCGCCACCTCGTCGAGGAGCTCGTCGATCTTGTCGGCGAGCACGGCGGTCTGCTCCTTCTCGAGCGCGACGCTGGTGACGCGCCGACCGGAGCGGGCCTGAATGTAGAAGGCGCGCTCACCCGGACGGCCGATGGTGCCGACGACGAGGCGGTCCGGCCAGTCGAAGCCGTGGACGATGGTGGGCATACCCGCATTGTAGGAGCGCTCGGCTCCGGCCGTTCAGGGTCCGGCAGGACCCGCGGGCGCGTCGGGCGCCGGACGCCCGGTGCCGGTGTGCGCATCGGGTTCCGGATGACCCGCGCCGCCGCCGACCGCGGCGTCCCCGCTGGGCGCCGGGGCGGTGCGCAGCCAGGACAGGTCACCGGACTCGGTGTTCGTCGCGACGACCTCCGGGCGGTGCTCGCCGTAGCGCACGACGGACACCGAGGCCGGCCCGACGCCGATGCGCTGGAACAGGTCCAGGTGCATGCCGAACGCGTCGGCGAGGACGCTCTTGATGATGTCGCCGTGGCTCACCGCGACCCAGACGGCGCCGGGTCCGTGCTCCGCCTCGACCTCGGCGTCGATGCGCCGGACGGCCGCGACGGCCCGGGACTGCATCGTCTGCATGGACTCACCGCCGGGGAACACGACGGCGCTCGGGTTCGCCTGCACCGTGCGCCAGAGGGGCTCCTTCGCCAGGTCGGCGAGCTTCCGGCCCTGCCACTGCCCGTAGTCGGCCTCGGTGATGGCCCGCTCGATCAGCGAGGCGGGTGCACCGGTCTGCCGATCGGTCTGCCGGTCCGTCTGCCGGTCCGTCTGCCGGTCCAGGATCGCGCGGGCGGTCTGTCGGCAGCGCTCGAGCGGACTCGACACCACGGCGACGACGGGCACCGCGGCGATGCGCTCCGCGGTCCGCTCGGCCTGGGTGCGGCCGACGGCGTCGAGTCGCACGCCGGCGGTGCGTCCGGCCAGGACGCCGGTGGCGTTCGCGGTGGTGCGTCCGTGACGGACGAGGAGGACGGTCGCCATGCGCCCGATCCTAAGCGCGGGACGCGGTCGCCCTTGACGGGCCGCCCGGGGACCGATCAGATGGGGGCATGGCCGGGCGGCATCGACTCGCACTCTTCGCCACGTCGACGGTGACCGGGTTCGGGATCGCGACGTGGATCACCCGGACGCCCGCGATCCGCGATGAGCTCGGCGCCTCGATCGAGGCGATGGGCCTCGTCCTGCTCGGGCTGTCGATCGGGTCGATGATCGGGATCCTCGGTGCCGGGGCGCTGGTGCGACGGACCGGCAACCGCCCGCTGATCCTGCTCGGGGGCGCGCTGCCCGTCGTCGGCATGGTGCTCGTCGCGCTGCTCGCCCCGGCGCAGGTCGTCGCCGGGGTCTGGGCTGGGCTGTTCCTGATCGGCTTCGGGGCGGGCGTCGCCGAGATCGGGCTGAACGTCGAGGCCGCCGCGGTCGAACGGCAGATCGGGCGACCGGTCGTGCCGGTGCTGCACGCGTGCTTCAGCCTCGGCAGCGTGGTCGGTGGGGTCGTCGGCATCGCCATGACGGCGGCGGGGACCCCGGTCCGGGTGCACCTGCTCGTCGGCGCCGCGGTGATGGCCGCGCTGGCGGTGTTCGCGGCGCTGAACCTGCGGCCGGTGCCCCGTGAGACACCGACCGATGCGCCCGCCGATGCTCCCGGCGCCCGCAAGGGAGCCCGCCGCTCCGTCCTCACCGTGCAGCTCGCCATGATCGCCGTGATCACGCTGGCGATGGCCTTCGCCGAGGGTGCAGCGAGCGACTGGCTCCCGCTGCTGATGACCACCGACCACGACGCCCCCGAGTCCGTCGGGTCCCTCGTGTTCACCGGGTTCGCCCTCGCCATGCTCATCGGTCGTGCGGCCGGCACCCCGCTCGTCGCCCGGTTCGGACGCGCCCCGGTCATCCGGGTCTGTGCCGCGGTCGGTGCGGTGGGGGTCCTGCTCGTCGTGCTGTCACCGAGTCCGATCGTCACCGCGGCGGCCGCCGGCGTCTGGGGTCTGGGCATCGCCCTCGGGTTCCCGCTGTCGATCTCCGCCGCCGGCGACCACCCCACCGACGGCGACCGCCGGGTGTCGGTGGTGGCCACCGCCGGGTACATCGCGTTCCTGGTGGGGCCGCCGCTGCTCGGCTTCGTCGGGGAGCACCTCGGCCTGCAGACGGCGATGCTCGTGCCGCTCGTCCTGCTGGTCGCGGCGTTCCTGGTCGCCCCGGCGACGCGGGGACAGGACACCGGGCGGACGATCGAGCCGTCGGAACCGGCGCGGCGGCCGTCCGGTCGGTAGCGTCTCAGGCATGCCGTTCTTCCGCGACGCTCCGCGCCCGACCACCCCAGCCCCGCCGTCCAGGGTCCAGGCCGCGTGGTCCGACTCCGCCGGGCACCTCGCGACCCGGTGCCTGCAGCTCATCATCGTCGTGGTGGTCGTCGCCGGCATCGTCTGGGCGAGCAACATCCTGAGCGTCGTCACGATCCCGGTGCTCCTCGCGCTCATCATCGCGTCGGCCATGCACCCCGTGGTGTCGTGGCTCCGCAAGCACCGGGTGCCGTCCGTGCTGGCCACCCTCGCGGTGCTCATCGGCGTCCTCGCGATCCTGGGGCTGATCGGCTGGCTCATCGTCGTCGCCGTCGAGAACCAGTGGGCGCAGCTGCAGAAGTCGGCAGTCGACGGGTTCCAGCAACTGCAGGAGTTCGCGAAGAACCTGCCGTTCTCGATCTCGGACAAGCAGATCGACGACGCGGTCGCGTCGGCGTCCGACTTCGTCACGAGCGCGCAGTTCGGCTCCGGTGCACTCGCCGGCGCCTCGGCCACCGCGAACTTCCTGACCGGGCTCGTCCTGATGATCGTCGTGCTGTTCTTCTTCCTGAAGGACGGCCCGAGCATCTGGGAGTTCCTGCTCCGCCCCTTCACCGGTGAGCGCTACGCCCGAGCACGTCGCGTCGGCGACCGGGTTGTCTCCACCCTCGGCGGGTACGTCCGCGGCACCGCCACGGTCGCGGCGGTCGACGCGATCGGCATCGGAGTCGGCATCGCCATCGTCGGCGTCCCGCTCGCCCTGCCGCTGGCCGTCATCGTCTTCATCACCGCGTTCATCCCGATCGTCGGTGCCACCGCCGCCGGCATCCTCGCCGCCCTGGTCGCGCTCGTGGCCCTCGGTCCGGTGCAGGCGCTCATCGTGATCGGCATCGTGGTGCTGGTGAACCAGCTCGAGGGCAACCTGCTGCAGCCCGTCCTGATGGGGCGCACCCTCAAGCTGCACGGCCTCGTCATCCTGATCGGGCTGACCGCCGGCACCGTCCTCGCCGGCATCACCGGCGCGATCATCTCGGTGCCGCTGATCGCCGCCGCCTGGGGCGCGATCCTGGTCTGGGACGGCCCGAACACCCCGGCCCGTCCGTGGCGGAAGAAGCGCAACGAGGACGTCACCGCGCACGAGCTGCCGCAGGGCTGATCCGCAGCGCCGATCCGTGGGGCGCGTTGCGGACATCCGCTTCGCGCAGCGGCCTTTCACCCAGCAGGATGGAGGAGTGCTCGTCTCCATCGTCTACATGAGCCGTGCCGTCGTCCCCTTCGACGACCAAGCCATGGCGGTGCTGCTCGCGGAGTCCCGGCTGCGCAACGAAGCGCTCGGGGTCTCCGGGCTCCTGCTCGCCAAGGGCGGCCGGTTCATGCAGCTGCTCGAGGGGCCCGCGTGGAGCGTGCAGGACCGGTACGACGTCATCGCGAAGGACCGACGGCACGGTGAGGTGAAGTCCCTCGTGCGCGAGGACATCGAGCGCCGACGGTTCGACGGCTGGTCGATGGCCTACCGCGCGCTCGACGACTCGGACATCCGGTCCGAGGAGGGCTTCAGTCCCTTCCTCTCCGGCACGATGGACTTCCCGCGCTCGTTCGACCGGACCAGTGCGGCCTGGCTGCTGAAGTGGTTCCGCGACCGCGAGCTGCACGACCTCTGATCCGACCCCGCACGCCGTCACGGATCAGCCTTCGCCGAACGCGTCCTCGACGACGGCGAGCAGCCGGTCGCGGTGCTTCGGGTCCGCCGTCGCCGCGATCACCACGCGCCACATCGTCGCCACGGCCGGCATCAGGTCGGTGCGCCGCGTCCGGACGTCGGACACGAGCTGCACGCCGGTGAAGTAGGGCACCACCGTCGATCCGAGCTGCTCCGCGGTCAGTTCCGTCCGGAGTTCCCCGCTCGCGACCGCCAACCGGAACACGTCGACGATCCCGCCGATCCACTGCTCGTAGAAGCTCAGCGTCGCGGTCTGGAACTCGCCGCGCTCCAGCGACAGCCGAATCCCGGCCCGCACGATCGGGTCGGTCCGGAGCAGGTCGGCGATGCCGTGCGACGCACCGATCAGCGCGGCGACCGGCGAGCTGTCGGTGTGGCTGACGACGTCGAAGGTGCGGGCGTTCTGCTCGCCGATGACGCCGAGCGCCAGGGCGAGCTTCGTCGGGAAGTGGAAGTGCAGGGTGCCCTGCGAGACGCCCGCCGCGCGGGCGATGCCCGCGATCGTCGCGCCGGCGAAGCCGACGCGGTCGAACTCCTCCGCCGCGGCCACCAGGATCTGCTCACGTCGTTCCACGGGACCAGTCTCACAGTCTGGAGGCACGGGACGGGCCCGCACCGTCCCTCCAGTCCGAGGGGTGGTGCGGCTCAGGCCGCGTGCCGGCAGTCCGAGGGGCGGCGCGTCTCAGGCCGCGTGCCGGCCGAGCGTGATGCGCTCCTCGGGCAGGTCCTGCAGGTCGCGCCCACGGAACCAGCGGAGCAGCCAGTCGGCGGGCGTGCCCGCCACCCCGGTCGGCAGACCGGTGCGGTCGCTGAGGAAGGTACTGAACCCGGGCTCGTCACGGAGCTCGTCCCCGGTCGGGCTGCCGAACGCCATCGCCCAGCCGTCGAACCGACGCGTGCTGATGGACTCACGCGACAACGACTTCACGCCGGTGTGCCGCGGGTCGCGCTCGATCGCGGCGAAGCGGTCCTCGACGCTCCAGACCGGACCCTCGAGCACCTGCATGAAACGGCCGCCCTTGGCGAGCAGGAGCCCGGAGACGCCGAGCGCGTGGTTGCGGAGCCGCGCCTCACGCAGCATGGCGACCAGCTGGTCGTCGGTCAGGTCGTCGACGGCGACGGACATGTAGACGAGGGAGGTGAGGGAGGTCATCCCCTGCAGTCTGGGTCGTGGTCGGCGGCACGGTCAACGCGTCGTCCGCACACCGCACCGGACGGTGCGGCATGCGGACGACGGGCGGGGTGTCGGGTTTCGGGTTTCGGGTTTCGGGTTTCGGGTTTCGATCAGGTGAGGGCGAGCAGGTTGTTGACCTGTTCGTTGACCCCGGTCAGCGTCGAGATCGGCTTGCCGTTCGCGTAGACGTCGTCGAAGGCGGGCTGCAGCAGGGCCTGCACGTCGGCGGGGTTCTTCGTGACCGGGAACAGGAACGTGGTGTCCTCCTCGACCTGCCGGGTGAACGCCGAGACGTCGAGCCCGCGCTTCCGGAACGACGCCACGGCAGCCTCGGTGCCCGCGGGACGGGCGGGGAACACGATCCCGCTCTCACCGACGATCCGCTGCGCCTCGTCGCTGCCCAGGAACGCCACCCACTTCGCCGCGGCCTCGGGGTCCTTCGCCTGCTTCGTGATCGAGTCGCCGAGCCCGTTGAACATCGACGCACGGTGACCCGACGGGCCGATCGGGGTCGGGGCGACCGCGACGTCGAGGTCCTCCATGCCGAGGTACGAACCGATCATCCACGAGCCGTTGAACGACAGCGCGCACTTGCCGGCGCCGAGCTGGACCTCGGGCCCGGTCGTGGTGGAGAACACCCCGTACTTCGCCATGTAGCCCTTCTCGGCAAGCCGGTAGTACCAGGCGAGGGTGTCCTGCACGACCCGCTCGTCGTAGCGGAACCTGTCGCCCCACGGGTTCTCGTTCGTGTAGAACCAGTCGACCGATCCGGTGAACGGTGACCACTGGGTCTGGCCGAAGCCGTCACCGCCCGAGCCGTTCGACGAGATGCCGTAGACGGCGACGTCCTCCTTGTCGAAGCCGTCCTCGTCGCCA
This sequence comes from Curtobacterium sp. MCLR17_043, assembly GCF_003224215.1. Classification (NCBI taxonomy): domain Bacteria; kingdom Bacillati; phylum Actinomycetota; class Actinomycetes; order Micrococcales; family Microbacteriaceae; genus Curtobacterium; species Curtobacterium sp. MCLR17_043. The sequence continues at coordinate 27,554 of NZ_QKLH01000022.1, forward strand.
CGTCGGCCCTTCGAGTCGACGGTCAGCCGCGCGAGCATCCGTTCGAACGTGCCGCCGTCGTCCGGGTTCCACTCGAGCGACCCGAGTTCCTCGGCGGAGACCCCGGCCTTCGCCATCGCCTTCCTGTCGTAGAACATCGCGACGGTGTCCCAGTCCTTCGGCGAGCCGTAGCGGTGGCCGTCCTGGCCCTTCCACAGTTCGGCGAGCCCGGACTGGTAGTCGTCGTCACGGATGCTCTTCGTGGCGTCGAGTTCGTCGAGCTTGTAGAGCACGTCGAGGTCGGCGTACTGCGGGAACTTCGTCAGGTGGTCGGTGAAGACGTCGGGCGCGGTGCCGGCGATGAAGCCCGCGGTGAGCTTGGTCCAGTAGTCGTTCCACCCGAGCTGGGTGATCTTCACGGTGATGTCCGGGTTCGCGCGGTGGAACGCGTCGGCGACGGCCTGGTACGCGGGCTGCTGGTTGGCGTCCCAGAGCCAGTAGCTCACGGTCCGCGCACCCGACCGGTTGGTCGTGCGGCGACCGGGCGACGAGCAGGCGGCGAGCGCGCCGAGGGCCAGGGCGGAGGCGCCGCCGGCGAAGAGCGTGCGGCGGGTCAGTTGGTTCGTCATGGTGTTCGTCCTGTCCGACAGCCGGGTCACTTGATCCCGGAGAAGCCGATGGAGTTGACGATCCGCTTGGCGAAGACGCCGAACAGCAGGATCATCGGGAGCGCCGCCACCAGGGTCGCGGCCATGAGCCCGGCCCAGTCGGTGCCGGACTGCGGGGTCTGCGACTTGAAGACGCCGAGCGCGACGGTCAGCACCCGCGAGCTGTCCGTGTACGACACCATGAGCGGCCAGAAGTAGTCGTTCCAGCTCGTGATGTACGTCAGCACGGCGAGCGTGGCGATCGGGGCCGCGGCCATCGGGATGACGAGCCGGAAGAACACGCGGACCTTCCCGGCGCCGTCGATGAGCGCCGCCTCTTCGACCTCCTTCGAGATGCCGAGGAAGAACTGCCGCAGGAAGAACACCGCGAACGGGGTCATGAACATCGTCGGCAGGGCGATGCCGAGCAGGTTGTCGACGAGCCCGAGCTGCTTGATGAGGGTGAAGTTCGGCAGCAGCGTGAAGATCGCGGGGACCATCAGTCCGGCCAGGAACACCCCGAACACCTTGTCGCGACCGGGCCAGCGCAGCCGGGCGAAGGCGTAGGCGGCCGCTGCCGAGAAGAACACCTGGCCGACGGTGACGAGCGTCGACACCAGGATCGAGTTGAGCAGGTACCGCCAGAAGTTCAGCGCGGCGCCGGAGCCGCCCTGCGCCAACGCCTCTTCGGTGGACTGCAGGCCGAAGACCCGCTCGAACCCGCCCAGGCTGAACCCGACGGGCAGCAGCGAGGTGGGGTCGGAGTTGATCGCGGTGTTCGACGACAGCGCGGTGCGCAGGATCCAGTAGAACGGGAACAGGGTGACGACGATGACGAGGATCATCGCGACCCAGGCGAGCACGCGGCCGAGCGACGGGCGACGACGGTGGCCGGCGCCCATCCGCGGCGGGCGGGACGTGGTGACGGAACGGGTGAGTGTCGTGGTCATGGCGCTTCCGTTCAGTCCAGGTCGGACTCACCCGAGCGGGTGAGGCGGTACTGGATGATCGTGATGATGCTGAGGACGATGAGGAGCGCGACCGAGACCGCGGACGCGTAGCCGAACTGGAACCGGCCGAACGCCAGGTTGTAGATGTAGTTCTGCACGACGTTCGTGGCGTTCGCGGGGCCGCCCTGCGTGGTGACGGCGACGGTGTCGAACACCTGGAACGACCCGATCACGGTGATGATCAGCACCAGGGACAGGATCGGGCGGAGCAGTGGCACCGTGATGCGCCAGAACATCTTCCACTCGCTCGCACCGTCGATGCGTCCGGCCTCGTACACGGTCTCGGGCAGCGACTGCAGGCCGGCGAAGATGAGCAGTGCCGTGTAGCCGACGTGCCGCCAGACGTTGATGAGCGCGATCGAGGGGATGCCCCAGACGTCGCTCTGCAGGAACGGGATGCGGTCGAGCCCGAGTGCGGCGAGCATCTCGTTGCCGATGCCGAGCTGGGTGTCGAGGATCCAGAGCCAGACCAGGGCGGCGACGACGTTCGACACCAGGTACGGCGCGAGCACGATGCCGCGCACGAAGGTCGACTTCGTCAGGCGGTGCATCATCACGGCGATGAACAGCGCGACGACGGTCTGGATGACGATGTTGATGAGGACGTACTCGACCGTCACCACCATCGAGTGCCAGAAGATCGAGTCCTGCACCAGGCGGGCGTAGTTCTGCAGGCCGGTGAACTCGGGCTCGGTGAGCAGGTTGTACGACGTGAAGCTCAGGTAGATGCCCCGCACGGTCGGCCAGGCGAGGAACACCGCGAACCCGACGGCTGCCGGGGCGATGAAGACGAGCGCGAGCCACAGGTCGTTCCTGGGGCGGCGCCGTGGTGCGGTGGTGCGGGCACGGGCGAGGTCGGCGGACCGACTCCTCCGTCTCGTGCTGGCGGTCGTCAAGGGTGACGACACAGGGCTCTCGGTTGCCATCGCGACTCCTTCGTCTGCGGTGGACTGACGTGCAGCAGTCCGTGAGCCGGGAATCTACACGTGGGGACCACTGCTGGCAAGAGGCTCTTTTCGGGCCATCGACGGGGGTTGTCACGTGTAGACAGGGTGTGTCAGGATGGCGCTCGATCGCATCGGAGCGACCCGCTCGGCGACGCATCCCACACCCCTGGAAAGGTCACTGATGATCTCTGTCGGAATGGTCGGCGCGGGCCAGTTCGCCCCCCAGTTCGCCAAGCTGTTCAAGCTCCACCCCGACGTGGACCGGGTCTACGTCACGGACCTCGTCGACGAGCGCGCGTCCGAACTCGTCGAGACGCAGCACCTCGACGGCACGTTCCCGGACTTCGATGCGGTCCTCGCCTCGGACGTCGACGCCGTCGCGATCTTCACGCAGCGCTGGACCCACGGCCCGCTCGTGGTCAAGGCCCTGCGCGCCGGCAAGCACGTGTACTCCGCCGTGCCGATGGCGATCTCCGTCGACGAGATCCGCGACATCATCCAGGCGGTCCGCGAGACCGGCCTGACCTACATGATGGGCGAGACGAGCTACTACAACCCCGCGACGGTGTTCGCCCGCAAGCAGGTCGCCGCCGGCGCCTTCGGCCGGGTGTTCTACGCCGAGGGTGACTACGTGCACGACATGGACCTCGGCTTCTACGCCGCGTACCAGTACAGCGGCGGCGAGGAGTGGAAGCGCACCGCCAGCTACCCGCCCATGCTCTACCCGACGCACTCCGTCGGCGGGGTCCTCGGTGCGATCCCCGGGCACGCGGTCAGCGTCAGCTGCATCGGCGTCAAGGACGACCGCGGCGACGGTGTCTTCGACAAGGACGTCAGCCAGTTCGACAACGACTTCTCGAACGCCACCGCCCTGTTCGAGCTCGACAACGGCGGCGTCATGCGCATCAACGAGATGCGTCGCGTCGGCTACCCGTCGCACATCCGTGAGTCGCGCTTCCGCTACTTCGGCACCGAGGCAAGCTTCGAGCAGCTCGCGAAGACCAGCGTCTGGCAGGACAAGGAGGACTCGTACGACATCAGCGACAAGATCGACACGCAGGCGACGATGTCCCTCGACGACCCGCGCCTGGCCGACGTCGACCCGTCCCTGCGCGACGCGTTCGTCTCCGGCTACGCCGAGGTGCACGACACCGACCGTCTGCCCGCCGAGTACGACGGCGTGCCGACCGGGCACGAGGGCAGCCACCAGTTCCTCGCCGACGACTTCGTCCGCGCCGTCGTCGGCCGCACCCTGCCGCCGGTGAACGCCTGGACCGCCGCGCGCTTCACCCTGCCGGGCATCATCGCCCACCAGTCCGCGCTGCAGGGTGGCGCCCGCCTCGACGTGCCGGACTTCGGTGACGCCCCCGAGACGGCGAGCGCACGGACGTCAGCAGACAGCACGTCGTCGGCTACGATCGCGTCCGAGTAACACGTGTCGTTCGGGTGCCGGTCCGTCGTGGGCCGGCACCCGAACGACGCTCCCGGACCCGACGAAGGTGGCACCCGTGACCGTCCCGACGAACCCCAGGGCGGTCACCCGTGCGGACGTCGCCCGCTACGCCGGGGTCAGCACCTCCGTCGTCAGCTACGTCGTGCACGACGGACCGCGCCCCGTCGCCGCCGCCACCGCCGCCCGGGTGCGCGAGGCCATCCGCGTCCTCGGCTACCGCCCGAACGCGAGCGCCCAGGCCCTGCGCACCGGCTCGTCGAAGATGCTCGGCCTGATCGTGCCCGAACTCGACAACCCGTTCTGGTCCGAGCTCGCCGTCGCGGTCACCCACGCCGCCGCCGCACGCGGCTACGACGTCCTGCTCGCCAACAGCGACGGCGACGCCGCCCAGGAGCGCGAGCGGCTCCGCAGCCTGTCCGCCCGCCAGGTCGACGGCATCATCGTGACGAGCATCATGACCCACCCGGACCTGTCGACCGTCACCGACCCCGGCCTGCCGATGGTCCTGCTCAACACGTTCTTCGAGGTCCCCGAGTACGCCAGCATCGGTGTCGACGCCCTGCGTGGCGCTCTCGACGGCACGCAGCACCTGGTCGAGCACGGCTACCGCTCGATCGGCCTCGTGATGGGGCACACCGGCTCGATGGAGCTCCGCGAGCAGGGCTGGATGCGTGCCCTGCGCCAGGCTGGCCTGCCCGACGGGCCCATCGTCCGCACCGACTTCACCCGGCGCGGTGGCTACGAAGCCGGCCTCCGCATGTTCGCCGACGAGACCGGACCCCGAGCCGTCTTCGTCAGTTCGGACATGCAGGCGATCGGCGTCATGCGCGCACTGTGGGAACTCGGTCTGCGCGTCCCCGAGGACGTCGCGATCGTGTCGTTCGACGGCGCGGCCGAGGCGGACTACACCAACCCGCAGCTCACCACGGTCCGGCAGCCGATCGAGACGATGGCGGTCGCCGCAGTCGACCGCGTGCTCGGCCTCGACGCCGACAACCAGTGGCACCGCGACCTGGTCCCCGCCGAGCTGGTCCTCGGCGCGAGTTGCGGGTGCGACGTGCGTCGCTGACGCACCCACCGACGGCCTGGAGGCGCGGGGCGGGCCGCCACGGGCCTCCTGTCCGTCAGCTGCTCGCGTTCAGGACGCTGGCTCCATGACAGCGCGGAGGCGCGCGGTCGGGATGCGCTGCTGCGCATCCACGGTCACGGCAGCGGCCTCGACCGCCTCGCCGGTCTCGGCGTCGACGAAGCGCAGGTCCGACGCCCGCTCGGACGGGCGGTGCCGGTCGGCCCAGCCGCCGAGGGCGAGCAGCACGAGCGACAGGTCGCGGCCTGCGTCGGTCAGGACGTACTCCTCGCGGGCACGTGCCCCCTCGGGCTTGTAGGTCGTGCGCTCGAGCACTCCCCCGTCGACGAGTGAGGCCAGGCGTGCGGTCAGGACCTCGCGCGGGATGCCGAGGCTCTGCTGGAACTGGCTGAAGCGCGTCGAGCCACCGACGGCGTCGCGGACGATCATGAGCGTCCACTTCTCGCCGAGGACGTCGAGGGAGCGTGCGATGGGGCAGCGCTCGTCGCCGCCGAGGATGCCGAGCATGTGCTCATCCTAGCTGGGTTCGATTTCCGGACACAACGTGCTAGGTTCGGTTTCCGTACTCAACTTCTCTCGTCTGGAGCACTCATGACCGACCTCACCAACGCCGTCGTCCTCGTCACCGGAGCGAACGGCGGCCTCGGCGCCGAGTTCGTCCGCCAGGCCCTGGAGCGTGGCGCCACCAAGGTCTACGCGACCGCCCGCAACCCGCGCACCTGGGACGACGAGCGCATCGTCCCGCTCGCCCTCGACGTCACGAGCCAGGAGAGCGTCGACGCCGCGGCCCGCGCCGCAGCCGACGTGACCGTCCTCGTGAACAACGCCGGGATCGCCGGCTCCGACCCGCTCGTCGACGTCTCCGTCGAAGAGGTCGAGCGCATCTTCGCCACCAACGTCTTCGGTGCACTCCGCGTCGCCAAGGCCTTCGCCCCCTCGATCGCCAACGGTGCGCTGGTCGACGTGCACTCCGCCCTGAGCTGGGTCGCCCTCGCCGGCGCGTACTCGGCGTCGGAGGCCGCGTTCTGGTCGATCACGAACTCCCTGCGCCTCGAGCTCGCACCCCAGGGCACCCAGGTCGTCGGCGCCCACCTCGGCTACACCGACACCGGCATGATCGCCGACCTCGACGTCGAGAAGTCCGACCCCGCCGACATCGTCCGGTCGATCTGGGACGCGGTCGAGGCCGGCGAGCACGAGGTCCTCGCCGACCAGGTCAGCCGCGACGTCCGTGCCGGCCTGAGCGCCCCGCTCACCGCGCTCTACCCGATGCTCGCCAGCGCCTGAGGCCGGTTCTCGTCGGGACGGTGACGGTTCTGGTTCACGAACACCCGGGTTCCTGAACCAGAACCGTCACCCGCCCCGATCGCGTCAGCCACCCGCGCCGCGGTCGGTGATCCGACGGTTCGTGGCGGTGATGGCGGCGCGCTCGTCGTCAGCCATTCCACCGGCCCGCAGGATCCGGCCCAGCACCTCGCTCTTGCGCTCGATGTAGTCGTCGATGTCCTCGGCCTCGGTGGCCGCCCGGCGTTTCACGGCGGCGTACTCGTCGCGGAGCGCCGGGTCGGCACGCAGGACGTCGCGAACGGCCAGGTGGTTCCGCAGCGCGAGCGACCCGGCCGCGACGACGTAGGTGTTGGTCGGGGCGAACCGCTCCGGTGCCCGGAACGCCTGCCTGTCCGGGACGCCGAGTTCGCCGCGCGGCTCGAAGCCGATCGTCGCCATCGCCGCCACTGCAGCCGGGACGTCGGCAGTGTCCACCACGACGTCGACGTCGAGCACGGGCTTCGCCGCCAAGCCCGGCACGGAGGTGCTGCCAACGTGCTCGATGCTCCGGAACGGCACGTCAGCGTCGACGAGCGCGGCGGCGTACGCATCGTGCAGCTGCCGGAACCGGTCGGGCCAGGACGACCGGTACGCGACGACCTCGATCACGGGGCCGGCGTCGGCGCGAGGAGCTGGAACATGACGTGGTCGCGCCAGACGCCGTCGATCTTGATGTACTCCGGCGCGAAGCCGTACCGGGTGAAGCCCGCCGACTCGAGCGCGCGCTGCGAGCCGACGTTCTCGGGCAGGGTCTCGGCCTGCACGCGGTGCAGACGGAGCACGTCGAACGCGTGATCGGCCGCCGCGCGGACAGCGCGGGACGCATGGCCCTGGCGCGTGCGGTCGGCGCGGATCCAGTACCCCATCGCGCACGACTGCAGGGCGCCGCGGACGACGCCGCTCAGCGTGATCCGGCCGAGGAGTTCCCCGTCGGTCGACTCGATGACGAACGGCACCGCGTTGCCGGCGCGCTGCGTGGCGAGGGCCTGCGTGATGACGTCCCGCTGGCCCGACTCCGTGTAGTAAGACGGCGCTCGGGCCGGTTCCCACGGTCGCAGGTGGTCAGCGTTCTCGGTGATGACCGCAGCCAGGACGGCCGCGTCGTCGAGGCGGAGTGGGCGCAACCGTGTGTCCATCGCGGAGGGTGTGGGATTCGAACCCACGAGACATCTCTGCCCACCTGTTTTCAAGACAGGCTCCATCGGCCGCTCGGACAACCCTCCAGTGACGCGACCACGTGGCGAGACGTGATCGCGTCCCGGGAAGTCTACCCGGGCCTCCAGGCAGGGGTGCGCGCGAGCGCGGACTAACGGGGCAGGGAGTCGAGCGCCGCTGCCAGGCCGTCGTCGGTGACGCCGCCGGTGAGCTCGTTGCCGGCGTCGACGACGTCGTCGGGGGCCTGGCCCATGACGACGCCGCGACCGGAGGTCGAGGCCCAGCGGAGCATGTCGATGTCGTTGCGGCCGTCGCCCGCGGCGAAGACGCGGGAACGCGGGATGTCGAGCCACTCGCGGACGCGCTCCATCGCGGTGGCCTTCGTCACGCCCTCCGGAGCGATGTCGAGCCACGACGTCCAGCCGACGGAGTACGAGACCTTGTGCAGGCCCATCTGCTCGACGATCTGCAGGAAGTCCTCGGTGTCGTGGCCGGGTGAGATGACGACGACGCGGGTGGCCTCGACGCCGAGCAGCTGCTCGAACGGCACGTGCTCGCCCTCGACGGTCATCGTGTCGTCGGGGAAGTTGCCGGACAGCAGGAAGTGACCGGTCTCGTCCTCGACGCCGAACGCGGCGTTCTCGAGCGCGCCGTGGATGGTCTGCAGCACCTCGGACGGGTCGAACCGCTCGACGTGTTCGCGCACGTAGGAACCGTCGGCGCGACGGGCCAGGATGAGCGCACCGTTCGCGCACACCAGGTACTTCGGCCGGATGCCGAGGGTCTCGAGCAGGGGCACGGTCATGCCCTCGCTGCGGCCGGTCGAGAGCATGACCTCGTGCCCGGCGGCCTCGGCGTCGCGCACGGCGGCGACCACCGCCTGCGTGATGACACCGTCCTCGCGCATGGTGGTGCCGTCGATGTCGAGCGCGACCAGCCAGCGCTTGGTGCGGGCGGGCGCGTCGGTGCCCGCGCCCTGCTCGGTGCCGTCGACGAATCGTCCCTGGGTGCTCATCGGGGCTCGATCACCTCGACGCCACCGAGGTAGGGGCGCAGGACCTCCGGCACGACGACGGAACCGTCGGCCTGCTGGTGCGTCTCGAGGATCGCGACGATCCAGCGGGTGGTGGCGAGGGTGCCGTTCAGGGTGGCGACCGGGGCGGTCTTGCCGCTCTCGGTGCGGTAGCGGATGTCGAGGCGGCGGGCCTGGTACGTCGTGCAGTTCGACGTCGAGGTGAGCTCGCGGAACGTGCCCTGCGTCGGGACCCAGGCCTCGATGTCGTACTTCTTCGCGGCGCTCGTGCCGAGGTCACCGCCGGCGACGTCGATCACGCGGTAGTGGAGCCCGAGGTCCTGGAGCATCTGCTCCTGGTACCCGACGAGCTTCTCGTGCTCGGCCTCGGCCTCGTCGGGGTGCACGTAGGTGAACATCTCGAGCTTGTTGAACTGGTGCACGCGGAGGATGCCGCGGTTGTCCTTGCCCGCCGACCCGGCCTCACGCCGGTAGCAGGTCGACCAGCCGGCGTAGCGGTGCGCGGTCTTCTCGATGTCGAGGATCTCGTCGGCGTGGAAGCCGGCCAGGGCGACCTCGCTCGTGCCGGTCAGGTACAGGTCGTCGGCTTCGAGCCGGTAGACCTCGGCCGCGTGCTCACCGAGGAACCCGGTGCCGGCCATCGTCTCGGGGCGGACGAGCGTCGGGGTGATGAGCGGCTCGAAGCCGGCAGCGATCGCACGGTCGAGGCCGAGCGACATCAGCGCGATCTCGAGCCGGGCGCCCATGCCGCGCAGGAAGTAGAAGCGCGAGCCGGAGACCTTCACGCCACGCGGGATGTCGATGATGCCGAGGTGCTCACCGAGGTCGGCGTGGTCCTTCGGCTCGAAGTCGAACTCGGGCTTGGTGCCGACGGTGCGGAGCGTGACGAAGTCGTCCTCGCCACCCTCGGGGACCCCGGGGAGCACGACGTTCGGGATGCCGCGGACGACGGTGTTGAAGGTGTCCTCGGCCGCGGTGACGGTGGCCTGCGCCTCCTTCACCTCGGCGGCGAGGGCCTGGGCCTGCTGTACGAGCGCGGCCTTCTCGTCCTTCGGGGCCTTGGCGACGGTCTTGCCGAACGCGTTCTGCTCCGCACGGAGCGACTCGAACGAGGTGATCGCGCTGCGGCGGGCGGAATCGGCGGCGACGGCTTCGTCCACGACGGCCTCGGAGGCACCGCGTGCCCGCTGTGAAGCCTTGATGACGTCCGGGTTGTCGCGAAGCAGCTGTGGATCGATCACCGCTCCATCCTAGACAAGGCAACCGCACGCAGCCTCGATCGGTAGCGTGAACGTATGTCGACCCCTTCGGAGACCGCGCCCGCGGACCAGGACGCCCTCCCCACCGAGCAGCGGACGGCCGCGGTGGTCTACAACCCGGTCAAGGTCCACCTGCCGACCCTCAAGCGCACCGTCGAAGAACAGCAGCAGGCAGCCGGCTGGGCCGACACCCTGTGGTTCGAGACCTCGGAAGAAGACCCGGGCGGCGGCATGGCCCGCGCCGCGATCGAGGCCGGTGCCCACGTCGTCGCCGCAGCCGGCGGTGACGGCACGGTCCGTGCGGTCGCCGAGGTCGTGCACGAAGCCGGTTCGACCCTGGCGCTGCTGCCGAGCGGCACCGGAAACCTGCTCGCCCGCAACATGAAGCTGCCCCTCGACGACCTCGGCGCGAGCGTCCGGACGATCTTCCACGGCGACGACCGCAAGATCGACTTCGGCATGCTCAAGGTCGAGCGACCGGGCGGCGAGCGCGAACGCTTCGGCTTCCTGGTGATGGCGGGCCTGGGGCTCGACGCCCGGATGCTCGTGAACACCCGTCCCGAGCTGAAGAAGAAGGTCGGCTGGCTCGCCTACGTCGACTCGCTGTTCCGTTCGGTGCGCGACGCCAACGCGTTCGAGTTCCGTTACCAGCTCGACGACGACGGCAACCACTCGCTCCGAGCGCACTCGCTCATCGTCGGCAACTGCGGGATGCTGCAGGCCGGCGCGATCCTGCTGCCCGACGCCGAGATCGACGACGGGGTGTTCGACATCGCCGTCATGCGGCCGCGCGGGTTCTTCGGATGGGTGCGGATCGGCGCCCGGGTGTTCTGGGAGAACGGGATCCTGCGGGCCTTCCGCCGTTCGACCCTGGGCAAGACCGCCGTCGGCAAGAAGATCGTGTCGAAATCGCGCGAGGAACGTCCCTTGCGCTACCTGCGCGGGCAGGAGTTCACCGCACGGCTCGAGCGACCCGACGAGTTCGAGATCGACGGCGACCCGGTGGGCGAGGTCATCGCCTTCCGCTCGAGGATCGACCCGATGGGGCTCTCCGTGCGCGTGCCGGACCCGGCGGATGACCGCCACGGCTCGCGCCAGGTGCCCTGACCCGGGGCTGTTCCGCCGCTACCGCGCCCCGGGCTCGCCTGACACGATCGCGCGCAGCCAGTCCCGCGCCTCGACGAACGCGGCGTCCGAGTAGCGAGCAGGCACCTCGGGGCGGGCACCGTCGGCGCGCGGGTACGACCCGAGGAACGTCACGCGCGGGCTGAACCGGCGCAGGCCGAGCAGAGCGTCCGCCACCCGCTCGTCGCGCACGTGCCCGTCGAGGTCGATGACGAACCGGTAGCGGCCGAGCTCGTCACCGATCGGCCGTGACGACAGCAGCCCCATGTTGATGCCCCGGGTCGCGAACTGCTCGAGCATGTCGACCAGGGCGCCGGGGTGGTCGGCGGGCAGCTCGACGATGACGCTGGTCTTGTCGGCGCCGGTCGGTTCGGGCAGCGCGAGGGTCTTCGACACGAGCACGAACCGGGTGACCGCCGAGGCGTTGTCGCCGATGGACGACGCGAGCACGACGACGTCGTGGTGGTCGGTGATGCCGGGCGGCGCGACGGCGGCGTCGGCCGTGGGGTCCGCCTCGAGCAGGGCGAGCGCCGCGGCGACGTTCGACGACGCCGGGATGTGGCCGTGGCCGGGCAGGTTCGCCTCGAGCCAGTTGTGGGTCTGGGCGTAGGCGACCGGGTGCGCGTTCACGGTGTGGACGTCGGCCAGCGTCGTGCCGGGTCGGGCGACGAGCACGAAGTCGACGGGGACCAGGTACTCCCCCACGATCCGCACGCCGGGGATCCGGGCCAGGGCGTCCTGCGTGGCGCTGACCCCGCCGTCGACGCTGTTCTCGATCGCGATGACGGCCCCGATCGAGCGGCCGGACATGACGTCGTCCAGGGCCTCACCGACGTTGTTGACGCTCCGCCAGGGCTTGCCGACGGCGGCCTCGACGAGTTTCAGGGCCGCCTCGGTGAAGGTGCCGGCGGGTCCGAGGTAGGAGTACGTGTCGGACGGCGCGGCGGGGTCGGTCATGCGGCGAGCCTATTGCAGGGACTGCCTCCATATGGTCGCAAGATGCGCCCATGTGGAGGCACCATTGCTCCATATGGAGTAGGCCTCAGTCCGTCGCCGCGCCCGTCAGCCGCTGCTCGCAGATCGCGGTGTCGTCGTCCTCGCGCGGGTAGGTCAGCGCTGCGAAACGCCCCTCGGGGTCGAGCCGCGTCAGGAGCGACGCCGCGATGCCGTCGAGCTGCGCGACCTGCTCGTCGGAGAGCGCGTCGATGACCACCCGGCGGGCGGTGCGGACGTGGTCCGGGGCAGCGTCGACGATCGTGGCGTACCCGGCGTCGGTCAGGCGGACGTCGGTGGCCCGGCGGTCGGAGGTCGACGGGCACCGGGTCACGAGCCCGCGCTTCTCGAGCCGGGACACCACGTGCGACAGCCGCGGCAACGAGGCGTTCGTGGCCGAGGCGAGCGCCGACATCCGCAGGGTCCGGGTGTCGGTCTCGGAGAGCATCGCGATGACCATGTAGTCGAAGTGCGTCAGGTCGGCGTCACGCTGCAGCTGCTGGTCGAGCGCGGCCGGCAGGAGTTCCATGACCGCGACGAGCTTCATCCACGCGCGCAGCTGCTCGCGGGTGAGCCACGGGGTCTCGTCGGTCATGACCTGATCATACCGAAAGGTTGTCTCTTTAACCAGTGGTGCGCACCGCGGACGAACCGGACGAACCCGCCGAACCAGACGGCCCGCCAGCGCGACGCGACCGCACCACCCCGATGACGAGCACGACCACCACGACGACGAGCAGCGCCCCCTCGACGAGCAGCAGCCGCGTGCCGTAGTCGAACGGCAGCACGGTGGGGTTCTTCTGCCCGTGGTCCTTGGCCGCGATCTCCGGCAGCACCACCAGGGCGAGCACGCTGCCGAGCACGATCGCCGCCTGCACGACGACGAGCACCCAGGCCCGCAGCGAGCGTCCGGCCCGCCGCAGCAGCAGCCCGGCGCCGACCACGAACGGCGACAGGATCGCGTCGTGCAGCACCACCGCCGCGAGCAGCCACACCCCGAGCCCGCCGATGCGGTTCGGCTTGACGGACGTCACGAGCACGGACGCCCCGAAGGCGATGACCAGCACACCGATCACCACGAGCACGATCCGCGCGGCCTTCACCGGAGCACCTCGATCTTCTCGATCCACTTGGTCTGCAGCACACCGGGCCGCCCGGGAGCGATGATCCGCGCCGGGAACCCGTGGTCCAGGTCGAGCGTCGCACCGTTCAGCTCGAGGGCGATGAGCGTCGTCGGGTCCTCGGCGTACTCCGGTCCCATGTCCATGATCCGGTAGCCACCGTGCCGCTCCAGGCTCGTCACGCGAACGTGCGACCCCTGTGGCGCCTGCACGGCGTCGAGCAGGTCGCGCATCCGCACGCCCTTCCAGGTCGCCATCTGGCTCCACCCCTCGACGCACGAGATCGGCAGGTCGACCTGCGCGGTGCCGAGTGCGACGAGTTCCGCCCGGACGAACGTCCGGCTCACGTCGTGCCCGACGACGGTGAGCGTCCAGTCGGCGGCGGTGGCGGTGGCGAGCACGCCGGCCGCACGCGCGGTCCGGTTCACCGGCAGCCCGTTCGCGCCGATGCCGCGGCCGCGGGCGCCGAACACGTTGAACGGTTCCGCGAGCTTCGAGGACTGCCCCGCCGTGAGCGCGACGACTCCCACGGTCGCCGCCGTCACGCCGGCGAAGAACCCGCGTCGGGCGATGCGCTGGCGTCGTCCGGTGGCGGCTTCCGGCGTCGGCCTGGAGGCCCGGCTCGCCTCCGCCGCGTCGGCCGTGGGCTGGGCGGGACTCGGCTCCTCGGACACCTCGCGGGTCTCCGGGGCCGTGTCCGGTCCGGTGGGACGGGACTCGGCGCCGCCGGGGGCGGCGTCGACGCCGTCGATCCAGCGGAACACGCGGCCCAGCAGGCCGGGGGCGGTGGACCCGGCGGTCCCCGAGTCCGCAGCGCGCGGTGCGGACGCACCACGAGCCTCCCGGCCGGGTGGGAGCAGCTCACTGCCGGACGCGGGGTCCGCGATGAACCGGCCGTGCGCGTCGTAGGAGTCGCGCTTCCGCCAGTAGCGGGCGATGACCGGCAGCTTGGCGGCGATGTGGATGGCCAGCGAGCCGATGATCACGTAGGCCAGGGCGTTGTGCACCTGGCGGAACGGGAACGGCCACGGGTACCACTGGTACGTGTTGAGCAGGCCGGTGACGACCTGGATGATCGACGCGGACACGAGCACCGCGATCGACAGCCGCTCGAGCAGGTGCAGCACGCCGCGCACCGGCGGCACCTGCACCAGGGCGGGCATGACGGTGTTGAGCTTGGCGAGCAGCAGCGGGATGATCGCGATCCCGGTCGTGATGTGCAGGCCCTGCGTGAACTGGTACAGCTGCGTCGGACGGGTCGGGAACCGCATCCAGCCGAGCGGTTCCTGCAGCAGGTGGCTGTAGATCCCGGTGCCGAAGCAGACCAGGAACGCGATGCCGAGCAGGCGCCCGAGCACCACCGCCGAGCGGGCGTTGCGGTTGGGGGACGCCAGAGCTGCTCGTCCGTCGTGCAGCAGGCGCTGGAGGCCGGATAGCCTCGACGGACCATGAGCGACCGACTGCGTGCCCTCCGACCGTCCCTGGCCGACGGCACCGCCGCCCGGATCGGCACGGTGCTGGCCGTCGTGGGAGTACTCGCCCTGTCGGGCGTCATCGCCGTCGGCGTCACGCATCTGGGGTTCCTCCGATCGGGCCATCGTTCTGCATTCGTTGCGTGGACGCTGATCGCTTGGACCGTCTTCGTGATCGCCGTGCTCGCGGTGCGTTTCGTGCCCGTCCGGTGGATGACCACCATGGTCATCGGCGGAGCGGTGGTGATCGGCATCGCGGCGCTGGTCGGCCCGCCCAACACGAGCACCGACTCCGCTCGGTACGCGTGGGACGGCATCGTCCAGCATGCCGGTGTCTCACCGTACGCGCACACCCCCCAGTCCGCGGCACTGTCCGGTCTCCGACCCGACTGGTTGTTCCCCGACAAGGTGGACGGCACGTGCGATCCGTTGAAGCCCCGGTTCCGCGGACTCGGCGACGGCGCCGACGGACACTGCACCGCGATCAACCGGCCGGACGTCACGACGATCTACCCGCCGATGGCGCAGCTGTGGTTCGCCGCGGTGCGGTTCTTCGTGCCGGCGACCGCGCAGTACCTGCCGTTCCAGGTCGCCGGGCTGCTCGTGTCGCTCGGTGTGACCGTCGGGCTCGTCCTGGTGCTCCGCCGGATCGGCCGTCCGACCTGGTGGGCGGCGCTCTGGGCCTGGTCGCCGCTCGTCGCCTCCGAGGCGGTCACCAACTCGCACGTCGACGTCGTCGGCGCCGCCCTCGCCACGGCCGGTGTCGTGCTCGTGGCGTTCGGCCGGCCGATCTGGGGCGGCATTGCGCTCGGGGCTGCGACCGCGACCAAGCTCATCCCGGCGATCGTGTACCCGCCGTTGCTCGGCCGCGGTCGGGCCTGGTGGGCGATCCCCATCGGCATCGCCGTGTTCGGGCTGCTCTACGTGCCCTACGTGCTGACGACCGGGCTCGACGTGCTCGGGTACCTGCCCGGCTACCTGAACGAGGAGGGCTACGAGGACGGCTCCCGGTTCGCGCTGGTGTCGCTCGTGGTCAAGGGCGACGCGGCGACCCTGGTAGTCGGGCTCCTGGTGCTGCTCGCGGCGTTCGTGGCGTGGCGGTTGTCCGACCCGGCGCGGCCGTGGTCGGGCGAGGTCCTGATGATCGGCGTGACGTTCCTCGCCGTGACGCCGCGCTACCCCTGGTACGCGCTGCTCCTCATCCCGTTCGTGGTGCTGTCCGGGCGGTGGGAGTGGCTGTCGATCGGCCTCGCCATCGCGCTGCGCGGGGTGTGGCCGTCAGCGGACGCCTACCGGTGGTGGTTGGTCGCGGCCGTAGTGGTCATCGTGGTCGTCACGCTCCTGCGCACGGAGCGCTCGGAGTGGCGACGGTGGTGGGAGCGGCTGTCGTTCCGGCGCGTGGAACACGTACGCTGACGACCATGGCACCCGCGATCCTGCTCGGCACGACCGGCTCCGTGGACCCGGCTCCCGCCGGGCTCGTCGACCGCTTCGGGCGTCGCGCCGTCGACCTGCGGGTGTCGCTGACCGAACGCTGCAACCTCCGCTGCACGTACTGCATGCCCGCGGCCGGGCTGCCGTTCGCCCCCGACGAGGCCCTGATGACGGCGACCGAGATCGAGCGGCTGGTCCGGATCGGGTCGTCGCGGTTCGGCGTCCGCAAGGTCCGGTTCACCGGCGGGGAGCCGATGCTCCGGCACGACCTGGTCGACGTGATCGCCCGGTGCGCCGCGCTGCCCGACGCCCCGGAGCTGTCGCTCACCACGAACGCGATCGGCCTCGCCCACCGCGCACAGGGCCTGTACGACGCCGGGCTGCGGCGCGTGAACGTCTCGCTCGACACCGTCGACCCCGACGTCTTCACCACCGTGACCCGCAGGCCGTTCCTCGACAAGGTGATCGCCGGGCTGTCGGCCGCGCACGACGCCGGACTCGACATCAAGGTGAACGCGGTGCTGCTGCGCGGCATCAACGACGAGGCCGCCCCGGAACTCCTCCGCTGGTGCCTGGAGCGTGGCTACGAGCTGCGGTTCATCGAGCAGATGCCCCTCGACCCCGACCACGCCTGGGACCGCACCGAGATGATCACCGCCGCCGAGACCCGCGCGCTGCTGGCGACGTCGTTCGTGCTCACGCCGGACGACGCCCCGCGCGACGGCGCCCCGGCGGAGCGGTACCGCGTGCACGACGCCGTCACCGGGGAGCCGCTCGGCACCGTCGGGATCATCGCGAGCATCACCGAGTCGTTCTGCGCCGACTGCACCCGCACGCGGCTGACCGCCGACGGGCACGTGCGCAGCTGCCTGTTCTCCGACGAGGAGACCGACGTGCTCGGGCCGATGCGCTCCGGGGCGGACGACGACGAGGTCGCCGAGCTCTGGCGGCTCGCGATGTGGGCGAAGCCGCGCGACCACGGTGACGACAGCGACGAACTCGTGCACCCGACGCGCGGCATGAGTGCGATCGGCGGCTGAGGCATGACCACGATCCGGTTCTTCGCCGCTGCCCGCGCTGCCGTGGGTGTCGACTCGCTGACCACGTCGGGCCCCACCATCGAGGCCGCCCTCGGCGCGATCGACGTCGTGGCGGACCCTGCGCGCTGGGGTGCGCTGCAGGAGCGCTGCTCGTACCTGGTCGACGGCGTGACCACGCGCGACCGGGCGACCTCGCTCGACGGGGTCGAGGTCGTCGACGTCATGCCGCCCTTCGCCGGCGGCTGAGTTCGGCGGCTGAGTTCGGCGGCTGAGTTCGGCGGCTGAGCGGTACGCCCGTTCCTTCCCAGAACGCCCGCGATACCTGGCGTTCCCGGGCATACCGTGTCGGAACTTCCGACCAGGTACGCCCGATCCGACCAGGTACGCCCGCAACGACCAGGTACGCCCCGAACGACCAGGCACGCCAGACTCGACCCCGCGCCCGCGCGCCCCGCGCCCGCGCCCGCGCCCGCGCCCGCGCACCCCGTGCCCGTTCCTTCCCAGAACACCCGCGATACCTGGTGCATCCGGGCACCTGGTGCGAACATCCGACCAGGTACGCCCGATTCGACCAGGTACACCCGGAACGGCCCAGTACGCCCGATTCGACCCCGCGCCCGCGCACCCCGCGCCCGTTCCTTCCCAGAACGTCCGCGATACCTGGTGCTTTCGGGCATACCTGGTGCGAACTTCCGACCAGGTACGCCCGACTCGACCAGGTACGCCCGGAACGACCCGGTACGCCCGACTCGACCCCGTACCCGCGCACCCCGCGCCCGTTCCTTCCCAGAACGTCCGCGATAGCTGGTGCTTTCGGGCATACCTGGTGCGAACTTCCGACCAGGTACGCCCGACTCGACAAGGTACGCCCGGAACGACCCGGCGCAGCCAGCCCGCCCGACCCCGCCCCGCCC
>NZ_QKLH01000023.1:0-42623 GCF_003224215.1 Curtobacterium sp. MCLR17_043
AGATGTGTATAAGAGACAGCCCCCGGCCAGCCCAGCCCACTCAGCCGCGCAGCGGCCCCGACCCCGGAACGTTCGCACCGTCCGCGAACCCGGCCACGAGTGCACGCAACGCTTCTTCGGAGGTGTGTCGGGCCTCCCATCCGAGCACCGACCGGGCACGGTCGGTCCGCATGATCGGCACGCCGGCGGCGATGTCGATCCACCCGGCGTCCGTCGGCTGCAACCGCAGCCGCCACGTCACCGTCACGACCCCGCGCAGCAACCGCAGCGGGATCCGGACGGCACCGAGCATGCCGAAGGCGCGCGCCAGTCTCGGCGGGTTGAGCACGGGCGACGCGGCGATGTTGAACGCCCCCGCTGCCCGTCGGTCGACCGCGCGCCAGTAGGCGTCGGCGACGTCGTCGGCGTGCACGGCCTGGAACACGAACGGGTACGGCAACGGCAGCACGAGCCAGCGAATCCACCGCACGATCGACATCGGCACGAGGTGTCCGAGGAACAGCCCGCGGATCTCGGCGGCGGCGTCCCGCTGGAAGATCAGTCCCGGGCGCAGCCGGGTGACGGTCACGGAGGGGTGGTCGGCCTCAAACGCGTCCATCGCGGCCTCGTTGGCGGCCTTGTGGATCGAGTACGTCGCCGTCGGGATGCCGTCCGTCGGCCAGCTCTCGTCCACAGGGGTGCGCTTGCCGTCGACGTCCACTCCGCGGTAGGCACCGACCGACGACGCGACGACGACCTGGGGCACCTCGGCGCGCGCGACGGCCGCCAGGACGTTCGCCGTCCCGGTCACGTTCGTGCGGTGCTGCGCGGGGATGTCGTGCGTCGGCTGGAGCGCCCACGCCAGGTGGATGACGGCATCGGCGCCCTGGAACACGGCCGTGAGCTGGTCCACGGCGTCCGCGGCGCCGACGTCCACGGCGTGCCAGACGGCGGCGGCGTACGGCTCCGCGCGCAGGTCCGGCAGCCGCCGGGCGACACCGACGATCTGGACGCCGGCAGCGTCACGCGCGACGTCACCGGCGGCGTGACGGCCGGTGTCACCGTCACCGGCGGCGTGACGGCCGGTGTCACCGTCGTCGTCGGCGCGCACGGCCGCGAGCCGACGGAGCACCGCCGTCCCCACGTTTCCGGTCGCGCCGACGACGACGATACGCATCAGGCCGCGGCCATCGCGGGGTCGAGCACGACCTTGACGCAGTCGTCCTGCTTCTTCTGGAAGACCTCGTACATGTGCGGGGCATCCTCGAGCGAGACGCGGTGGGTGGTCAGGTCGAGCGTGCCGAGCGGGTCCGACGGGTCGGAGACGAGCGGCATGATGTCGTCGATCCAGCGCTTCACGTTGCACTGGCCCTCGCGGATGGTGATCTGCTTGTCGAACAGCGTCATCATCGGCATCGGGTCGGCCATGCCGCCGTAGACACCGCTCAGCGAGACGGTGCCGCCGCGGCGGACCAGGTCGATGGCAGCGTGCACGGCCGCCAGGCGGTCGACGCCGGCCGTCTCGATCGCCTTCTGCGCGAGCTTGTCGGGCAGCAGGCCGGCGGCGCGCTGGGCGAAGCCCGCCATCGGGTTGCCGTGGGCCTCCATGCCGACGGCGTCGACGACCCCGTCGGGGCCACGGCCGTCGGTCAGGTCGACGAGCTCGGGCACCAGGTCCTTCGTCAGGTCGAACACCTCGGCACCGTGCTTCGCCCCGAGGTCACGGCGGACCTGCTCGGGGTCGACGGCGAGCACGCGGTAGCCGAGGTGCTTGCCGATGCGGGCGGCGAACTGGCCGACCGGACCGAGGCCGAGCACGGCGAGCGTGCCGCCCTCGGGCACCTGTGCGTACTGCACGGCCTGCCACGCGGTCGGCAGGATGTCGCTCAGGAACAGCCAGCGGTCGTCGGGGGTGCCGTCGTCCGGCACGACGATGGGGCCGTAGTCGGCGTGCGGCACGCGCAGGTACTCCGCCTGGCCACCCGGGACCTGGCCGTACATCTTCGTGTAGCCGAACAGCGAGGCACCGGTGCCGTACTCGGTCACCTGGGTGGTCTCGCACTGCGACTGCAGGCCGTGCTGGCACATCCAGCAGTGGCCGCAGGAGATGTTGAAGGGGATGACGACCCGGTCGCCGACCTTCAGGTTCGTGACGCCGGATCCGATCTCTTCCACGATGCCCATCGGCTCGTGGCCGAGGACGTCGCCGCGGTCGATGTACGGGCCGAGCACGCGGTACAGGTGCAGGTCGGAGCCGCAGATCGCCGTGGAGGTGATCCGCACGATCGCGTCGGTCGGCTCCTGGATGGTCGGGTCGGGGACGGTCTCGACGGACACCTTCTCGGTGCCCTGGTAGGTCAGTGCGCGCACGTTGCGTTCCTCTCGTGGTCGCTTCGAGCCTGCCTGGAGGCACGACTCGCGTTCCCCTCCTCGGTACGCGCCCGCCCCGTGGACGCTCCCAGCCCCGCGTCCCCCTCGCGGACGTCGGCGCGGGTGGGCAGCGGTGGTCGCGACCTCAGGCGAGGACGGCTGCGAGGACCCGCTCGTGCTCGTCGCGACCACCCGGTCCGGCACTGCCGGCGAGCATGATGAGCGCCTTCCACAGCGCCCAGCCCCGGGCGCGCGCCCATGTGTCGTCGTCCAGGTCGACCGCCTGCCGGAACACCCGTCGCGCCGGGCCGTCCAGCATCGTCCACGCGAGCACGAGGTCGCACGCCGGGTCGCCCACGCCGCACGTGCCGAAGTCGATCACCGCGCACAGCCGCCCGGTGTCGTCGACGAGCAGGTTGCCCGGGGCGACGTCTCCGTGGAACCAGACGGCCGGCCCGTCCCAGCGGCTGGCGAGGGCCTCGGCCCAGACCGCTTCGCACGCGCCGCGCTCGACGACGGCGCCGCCGGTCCTGCCGCTGCTGCTGCCGCCGCCGCCGCCGCCGAGCGTGTCGAGCGCCGTCCGCACCTCGGCGTCGTACACGGACGGGTGCTCCCCCCGGTGGAACGAGTGCGCGCCGGCGGTGGGGCCGCCCGTCGCCGGGACGCTCCGGAGCTGCCGGAGCACGGCACCGACCTCGGCAGCGAAGCGCTCGTGGTCGAGGTCGTCGACCTGCACGGCGGGCACCCCGTCGAGCCACCGCCGCACCGACCACGGGAACGGGTACCCCTGGCCCGGTTCCCCGAGCGCCACGGGCTCCGGGACGGCGACGTCCAGCCGCCGGGCGAGGTACGGCAGGACGTCCTGCTCCTTCTCGACCGCGGGCACGTAGCCGGCCGCGCTCGGCAGTCGGACCGACAGGGCGTCCCCGAGCCGGTAGGTGCGGTTGTCCCAGCCCTGGTGGTCGACCTCGCGCACGGGCAGGTCGGCCCAGTCGGGGAACTGCTCCGCGACGAGTCGTTCGACGAGTCCGGCGTCGATCCGGGGCACCTCGGTGTGCATGCCCGCAGCCTAGGCGTCGGACCGGCATGGCGGTGGGGCCGGCGCGCGACGGCGGCCAGCGGCGGGTCGGACCCGCACCGGGCCTCCCGGCCGTCGCCTCAGGCGGGTTCTGCCAGGGCGAGCAACGCCTCCCGCACGACCGCGAGCGCCGTCAGCCCCGCAGGCGGTCGCGCTCCGCCGGCGGCAGGTGCTCGGTCGCCGTCCGGCGAGCCGCCGGGCTGAGGAACCGGCCACTCTGCTCGAGGAACGCCACGAGCGCCGCCTCGGACGCCCGCTTCCCCGTCTCGCGCAGGACCAACCCGATCGCCGACTGCACCGTCTCGCTGCGCTCCCGCACCAGGCGTCCGGCGATCCCGAGCGGTACCTCGGCGTCGCCCTGCTTCACGAACGCCAGGGTCGCGACGACCGCGATCCGGCGGACCATCGCGACGTCGGACTTCGCCAGCGCGAACAGCGGACCGGTCGAAGCGCCCAGCAACGGTGCGCCGACGAGTTCCTCGGCCGCCAGGTCGACGAGCACCGGGTCCTCGAACCGCTCGGCCTTCGCCGCCGACAGGTACTCGTCGGTGAGCTCCGGGTCGGGGTGCGCCCGCATCGCCTGCACGAGCAGCAGGACGGCGACGAGCTTCGCGCCGTCGTCCTCGCTCCAGAGCAGCGCCGAACGCTCGCCCTCGTCGAGGTCGTGGAACTGCCGCGCGACCCTCCGGGCCGCGGCGACGTCACCGGTGGTGCGGGCGAACGCCGCCAGCACGGCCTCAGCGTCGCGCCCCGCCTGGAGGCCCGTCACGCGACCTCCCCCTCGCTCGCGTCGTTCTGTGGTGCCCTCCGACGTCCGCGGCTGAGCACGATGACCGCGACGAGCACCAGGAACGCCGCGAACAACCAGGTGCCCACCTGCGGATCCACAAGGCGCGCCAGCACGGCACCGCCCGGAGAGCACACGGCGGCGGTGATGCCGACCGTCAGGCCGACCCGCAGGTCGACCGCGCGACGCCGGAGGTTCGCGACCGTCCCGGACACCGACGTCGGCACCATCGTGAGCAGCGACGTGCCCTTCGCCAGCAGGTCACCGGCACCGAGCACGACCTCGAGCCCCGGCACGATGACGACCCCGCCTCCGACGCCGACGAGCCCGGACAGCACCCCGGACAGCAGCCCGAGCAGCAGCAGGACGATCGCTTCGACGACGCCGAAGTGCACCTCGCCACCGCGGGTCGGCACCGTGGTGAACAGCGACACGAGCACGACGGCGATGAACCCGACGAAGATCCACGGCAGCGCGCGGAGCGGCAGGGCACGGAGCAGCCGGGCACCGATCGGGGCGCCGATGACGCTCCCGACCGCCAGGGTCAGGGCCGCGAGCCAGTGCACCTCGCCCTGCACGGCGTAGGTGACCGCGCCGACGACGGCCGCGGGGGCGATCGCCACGAGCGATGTGGCCGAGGCCCGACGCTGGTCCATCTGTGCGAAGGCCATGAGCGCCGGCACCACGATGACCCCACCACCGACGCCGAACAGCCCGGACAGGACGCCCGCCAGGACCCCGATCGCCACCAACACGAGCACCGTTCCGCCGCGCTTCCTCATCCCGCCCAGGCTATCCGCGCCGCGGGCGTGCTCTCGCACCGTGCGAGGTGCGTGCGAGGTGGCCCGCACTTGGAGTGCAGAAATGGTCGGGTGCCCGAAGACGACCCGACCATTTCTGCTCACGAAGCGAACGACGAACCGCCCCGCGACCCCGCGACCCCTCCCCGCCTCAGCGGAAGTGCATGTTCTTCAGCGGGTCGACGAGGGTGCCGTTCCGCCGCGTCTCGACGTGCACGTGCGGCCCCGTCGACTGCCCGGTGTTGCCGGACTTCGCGATCTCGGTGCCGAGCTTCACGATCTGCCCCTGCTTCACCTCGATCTTGCTGAGGTGCGCCGTCAGCACCGCCGTCATGCCGTACGTGACGACGATGTAGTTGCCGTAGGCCGCGTCGTTCGCGATGGTCTTGGTGACCGTCCCGGTCCCGGAGCCGTACACGGCCGTCCCCACCGGCACCGGGGCGTCGGTGCCCTGGTGGTAGCGCGGCACGTGCCCGGCGCCGCGGTCGTCGCCGTACCGGCCGGTGATCTTCGTGCCGTTGACGGGCCAGGCCAGGCCGGTGACCGGTCGGCTCGACCAGACCCGGGTGTCCTTCGCGCCGTAGAGCACGACGTTGCCGTCGACCTGGACGAGCAGGTTGCCGGACCCGGCGGTGCTGGTGCGCGAGCTCCAGAGCGCGACCTTCTTGCGCGAGGCGTCACGGGTCCAGATGACGAAGTTGCCCTTGGCCTGCAGCTCGGCCCAGGCGCCGGGGTGTCCGCCGGTGCGCGACTGCCAGACGACGCGACCGCTGACCTTCTGCACCAGGTTGCCGTCGGTGCGCATGTTGAGGATGCGCGTGTTCGAGGTGTCGGATCGCAGCACGGTACCGCCCAGGATGGTGTTCCCCGACGGGACGCGGTCCTGGTAGCCGTTCCAGCTCACGACGACGGTCTTGCCGGCGAGCAGCGCCATCGTGCCGTCG
Organism: Curtobacterium sp. MCLR17_043; assembly: GCF_003224215.1. NCBI lineage: Bacteria > Bacillati > Actinomycetota > Actinomycetes > Micrococcales > Microbacteriaceae > Curtobacterium > Curtobacterium sp. MCLR17_043. The sequence goes on from NZ_QKLH01000023.1 coordinate 5,959, forward strand.
GCGCGCACCTTCAGCGCGGTCGAGTTCACGGTGCCGGCCGAGGCCCAGCGGGCCACACGCTTGCCGTTCTTCGTGATGTCGAGGGCGCGGTTCTTGCCGACCACGGCGATCGCGCCGGAGTTGCCGGCGGTGTTCGACGCCCACAGCACACGGTTGCCGATGCCGTACTCCACCAGGTTGCCGTCGCCCTGCATGATGAGCTTGAACTGGCCGTTCGGCGACGTGACCTGGTCGCCGGGCAGGATCTTGGTGCCGGCCGGGGCCGAGCCGACCCAGACCGCAGAGGCCGCTGCCGGTTCGGCTGTCGCCACGAGCGCCCCCGCCGCCAGGGCCAGTGCCGTCACGGCGCCGGCGATGCGTGGGAGTCGGCGCGCACGTGCGACGGTCGACGGAGTGGTGGTCATGGATCCCCTGCCCTGGAACCGACCGTGCGAGCGCGCGGTCGTTCGGCGCTCGCCCTGCACGAGTCGCCGAACGATGTTCGCTTTTCTGCGCGGGGTGCACAACCCCTTGGACGGGGGGTGTACAGCACGGAGCCGATCGCCGCGGGACAGGATGGGACCATGTCGACGCCGAACCCCGCCTTCGTCCCGCCCGCTGCGCAGACCACCCGTCCGGACCTGCGGGGCACGTTCGGGATGGCGGCGTCGACGCACTGGATCGCGACGGCGACCGCCCAGTCGGTGCTCGAGCGCGGAGGCAACGCGTTCGACGCGGCCGTGGCCGGGGCCTTCGTCCTGCAGGTCGTGGAGCCCCACCTGAACGGCCCCGGGGGCGACCTGACGGCGGTCTTCGCGACGGCGGTCAACCCCGTGCCGACGGTGCTGGTCGGTCAGGGTCCCGCGCCCGAGGGCGCGACCCCGGAGCACTACCGCGCCGAGGGCCTCGACCTGGTCCCCGGCTCCGGCGCGCTGGCCGCGACCGTCCCCGGCGCGGTCGACGCCTGGCTGCTCCTGCTCCGCGACCACGGCACGTGGGAACTGGCCGACGTCCTCGCCCCCGCGATCGGGTACGCCCGCGACGGCCACCCGGTCGCACCTGCGGTGGTCCGGACGATCACCGCCGTGCGCGGCCTGTTCGAGCAGCACTGGCCCACCTCCGCCACGCAGTGGCTGCCGGGAGGCACGGTGCCGGTCCCCGGGGACCTGGTGCGCAACGACGCACTCGCCGCAGTGCTCGACCGGCTGATCGAGGCCGGCGCCGGTGCCGGCAGCCGGACCGGCCGCATCGATGCGGCCCGGTCCGAATGGGCGGAGGGGTTCGTCGCCGAGGCGATCGACCGGTTCGTCCGCGAACCGCACCGGCACGCGTCGGGCACCGACCACGCCGGGGTCATCCGGGCGTCCGACCTGGCGGCGTTCCGCGCGTCGTACGAACCCGCGACGACCGCCGAGTTCCGTGGCTGCACGATCGCCAAGACCGGACCGTGGGGCCAGGGTCCGGCGCTCCTCCAGACGCTGCGGCTGCTCGAACCGCTCGACGACGCCCTGCTCGACCCGTCGACCGAGCTCGGCGCGCACACGATCGTCGAGGCGCAGAAGCTCGCCCTCGCCGACCGCGAGGCGTTCTACGGCGACGGCGAGGTCCCGATGGACGTCCTGCTCTCCGACGCCTACGCCGACGAACGTCGTACGTTGATCGGCGAGCGTGCTTCGGCCGAGCTCCGACCCGGCACGATCGCCGGGGTCGAGCACGCGCTGCCGCCGGTCCGGACCTCGTACGACTCCGCCGGGTCGGTCGGGGTGGGCGAGCCGACCGTGCAGGTCGCCCGCGCGGCCGAAGCCGACACCGAGGTCCCGCCCGCCGCTCCGCTCGAGGACCGCGGCGAGCCGTTCGTCACCCCCGACGGCGAGACCCGCGGCGACACGTGCCACATCGACGTCGTGGACCGCTGGGGCAACATCGTCAGCGCGACCCCGTCCGGCGGGTGGCTGCAGTCGTCGCCGACGATCCCCGAGCTCGGGTTCTGCCTCGGCACCCGACTGCAGATGACGTGGCTCGAACCGGGCACGGCCTCGACCCTGCGGCCCGGCGAGCGCCCCCGCACGACGCTGACCCCGACCCTGGTGCTCCACGACGGGCAGCCGGTCGCCGCGCTCGGTTCCCCCGGCGGTGACCAGCAGGACCAGTGGCAGCTGCTGTTCCTGCTGCGCTGGATCGTCGGCGGCTACTCCCCGCAGCAGGCCATCGACGCACCGGCGCTGCACACCACGTCGTTCCCGGGGTCGTTCTGGCCGCGCACGTGGGAGCCCGCCGGACTGGTCGTCGAGGACCGCCTGGGCGACGAGGTCATCGCGGCGCTCGAGGCCCGCGGACACGTCGTGACCCGCGGCGGTGACTGGAGCCTGGGCCGGCTGTCGTGCGTCACCCGCGACCCGGACACCGGGATCCTGGGCGCTGCCGCGAACCCGCGCGGCGCGCAGGGCTACGCCGCGGGACGCTGACCGGCGCCCGTTCCTTCCCAGAACACCCGCACTGGAAAGTGGAATCGGGCGTACCTGGTCAGAACTTCCGACCAGGTACGCCCGATTCGACCAGGTACGCCCGATTCCGCCAGGTACGCCCGAATCGACCGGGTACGCCCGGTTCAGAGCGTCGGGACGACCACCGCGCGACCCGAGAGCTCCCCGGCCTCGAGCTTCCGGTACGCCTCGAGTGCGTCGGACAGCGCGTAGCGCTCGACGTCGGGGACGATCTGGCCGGCGCGGTACATCGCGACGACCTCGTGCAGGTCCTCGATCGTGCCCCAGTAGGTGTTGGTGATCGTCGACTCGTACGGCGTCGCGAAGAAGTTCCACTCGGTGGTGCCGCCCGCGATCCCGACGACGGTGAACCGCCCGCCGACCGCCATCGAGGCCTGCGCGACCTTGATCGTGGGGGTGGCACCGACGAAGTCGAAGGCCGCGTCGACGCCACGTCCGCCGGTGATCTCGCGGATGCGCTCGGCCTGGTCCGGGCCGCCGGGGACGGTGATCGCGCCGCGGGCGGCGGCGCGGTCCATCGCGTCCTGCTTCATGTCGGTCGCGATGACCGTGGCACCGGTGAGCGCCGTGAGGATCTGCACGGCGATCTGCCCGAGGCCACCGAGCCCGACGACGAGCGCGAAGCGACCGCCACCAGCCAGGTTCGGCAGGGAGTTCTTGATCGCGTGGTACGGCGTGAGCGCGGCGTCGCTCAGCGGTGCGGCGGCGATCGGGTCGGCGTCGCCGAGCGGCACGAGGTTCCGCGCCGGGACGCTCACGTACTCCGCCATGCCACCGTCGCGCCCGAGGCCGATCCCCATGTAGGGGTTCGTCGCGGCGTTCTCGCAGTAGGCGTCCTGCCCCTTCGAGCAGTACGAGCAGTGCCCACAGCCGACCGGCCCGTAGACCAGGTAGGCGTCGCCCTCGGCGAAGCCGGTGACCCCGTCGCCGACGGCCTCGACCCAGCCGGAGTTCTCGTGGCCGAGCACGAAGGCGGGGGCCTGGGCTCCCGGCTGCCCCTGCTGGAACTCGCGGTACACGGCGACGTCCGAGTGGCAGGCACCGGCGCCGGCGACCTTGAGCAGGATCTCACCCGGCCCGGGTGCGGGCTTCGGGACCTCGGTCAGGGACGGGAAGGTCTGGTACTGCTCGAACACGACGGCGCGCATGGGGTTCTCCTTTGATCGCCCTTCACGCTACACCTGTCGTTGAGGACGACATGTGTCGCCCAGTTGCCTCGGGACCACGCCCTCCCGCGAACAGTCCGCGGTCGAACCGTGCCCCACCAGGGCGCGACGACCGCGCCACCATGACACCCAGCACGACCGCGCCGAGCGGTCCGGTGAACACGAGGAGCAGGATCCACAGGCCGGCGTGGTCCCGGTCGTGCAGTCGCCGCACGAGCAGCGACCACCGGGGCACGATGGTCAGGATCGTCGGGACGAGGATCGCCAGGTCCCACGCGTCCGGCCAGACGTCCCGCCCACCGCTGCCCCAGCCGAACCACCCGTCCCGCCCGCGGTCGATCAGGTGGAACGAGACCCGCGGTGACGGGACGACCCCGAACGGGTCGACGTACATCTCCCACCGCCCGCCGGTCCCGTGCACGCCGACGACCCAGAGGGCGACCCCGACCAGCGCGAGCTCGAGCGCGACCACCCACCAGAACTCCGAGCGACTCGCCCGCCCGTGGAACCGCCACCCCTGCGTCCAGAACCGGAGCCAGGCGACCACCGGGTTCGTCACGTCGGCCGGACCCTGCTCGAGCACGGACTCGCGGAAACCCGTCACGCTGCTGCCCCCCATGTGCCAGATCGTAGGGCAGACCTGCGTCTTCGCCGTGAGCCCATTGCGAGAACGGTCGTTCTCCGATTGACTCAGGAGCGGTGGTCCCGTTCGGGGCCGCTCCCCCACACGAAAGGAGCGGGCATGCCCACTCGCACCGCACGCACCGCCTGGAACGGCGGCCTCGAGGACGGTTCCGGCCAGGTCGAACTCTCGAGCTCGAAGGTCGGCACGTACGACGTCTCGTTCCCGAAGCGCACCGCCGAGGACGCCGGGGGCACCACGAGCCCCGAGGAGCTCATCGCCGCCGCACACTCCGCCTGCTACGCCATGCAGTTCTCCGCGGTCCTCGGCGAGGCCGGCGGCACGGTCGAGGCCCTCGACGTCAAGGCCGACGTCTCGCTCGGCCCGGACCCGGCCGGCGGCTTCCGCCTCACCGGCATCGTCCTGACCGTCAGCGGCGAGGTCTCCGGCATCGACGAGGCCGCCTTCCTCAAGGCCGCCGAGGACGCCAAGGCGACCTGCCCCGTCAGCAAGGCGCTGACCGGCGTCGAGATCACGCTGCACGCGACCTTCGAGCAGTAGGCGCGGGACGTAGGAGCGTCACCACCTGACGGACGGGAGGCCCGTGGCGACCCCGCCACGGGCCTCCCGTCCGTCGTCCACCTACGCTGGGTGCCGTGCCCCGCTTCCTCGCCACCCCGACCCTCGTCGCCCTCTGGCTCGGCCTGCTGGCCGTCGTCGTCGGGATCGTGTTCGTGCTGACGACTCCGACCTTCACATTCGGCTTTGCAGCCTTCGCCCCGCTGTCCGACTACGCGTTCGTCGCGGGGAGCCGCCCATGGCAAGCGACGGTGGGACCGGTCCTCGTGCTGGTGGGCGCGGTCGTCGCGGCGTTCGCCCTCGGTCGTCTGAGCACGCGCCGCCGGGGCTGATCCGAAGGCGTCCAGCGGACGTCCGGACTCGGCCGCCGTCGACTGGCACCATGGCGTGATGGCCGAGCAGCACCCCCCGGGCCCGCACAAGCCGGGCCGCCCACCCCGGCCACGACGCCGCAGCCTCGCGCAGCACGACCTGCGCGACGCACGAGCCCGCCTGCGCGGGACGATCTACGAGCACGTCGAGCCCGACGCCAAGGGGCGCGACCAGTACACGGCGACCCAGATCGTCGACTTCTGCCTCGACCTGGCCGAGGTCATGCTCGCCTCGGGTGCCGACACCCGTAGCGTCGAGACGGCGGTCGTCGCGGTCTCGACGAAGTGGAACCTCGCGCCGCTCGACCTCGACTTCTCCGGCAGTTCGGTGACCATCCAGTACGCCCCGGCCGACGTCCCGCCGCTCGTCAAGGTCCGCACCGTGCGGTCGGACGGCTCCGACCTCGACAAGCTCGCGCGGGCGAACCAGATCGTCGACGACCTGATCCACGACGACCGCGACATGACCTCGGCGGTGAGCGCCCTGGTCGCCGTCCTGCGACTCCCGCCGCGGTGGCCGATGTGGCTGTCCGACGTCGGCCTGTCGATCCTCGGCATCTCGATCGCCGTGCAGGCCGGAGGCGGGTGGCGGGCCGGACTCGGGGCGTTCGTGCTGATGCTCGGGATCATCGTCTCCGGGCGCTGGCTGACCGACCGGGGGTACCCGCAGTTCTTCGTGTCCGGGGCGCAGGGCGCGGTGGCGTCGGCGATCGGCACGCTGGCCATCTGGGCCGGCGTACTGAACGCGAACGGCGCCGCGACGATGGTCGCGGCACTCGTGGTGCTCCTGCTGCCGCACCCGTCCCTGGTGACCTGGGCGCAGGACGCCATCTCGGGGTTCCGGGCGATGGCCGTGGCCCGGGCGTTCTACATCGGGCTGGTCATCGCGGCGATCGTGGTCGGGGTGCCGGCCGGGATCGCGATGACGCACTGGCTGCGGATCGAGGTCGACCCGTCCGGCATCGTGACGCAGACCCTGCCGCTCTGGGCATCGCTGTCGCTGACCGTGGTGTCGGCGGGCGCGAACTGCTTCGTGCAGCAGGCGAGCGCCCGCGTGATCCCGGTCGCCGTGGTGTTCTCGGTCGCCGCCGGTGCCGCGCTGTGGGCACTGCGGCAGGCCGGGCTGCCGCTCCTCGGGGCGACGTTCCTGGCGGCGGTGCTGCTCGGGGTGCTCTCGACCTACGCAGCCGTCCGGATGCGCACGGCCGTGGCGGCGATCGCGGTGCCGGCGTTCTGCGGGGCGCTGCTGCCCGGTGTCGCCGTGTCGAACGCCCTGCTGAACTTCATGTCCGGCTCGTCGAGCGCCGCACTCGACTTCGTGGCGGCGGTGTCCGTGGCGCTCGGGATCGGCGCTGGCCTGGTGCTCGGCGGGCTCTTCGCGACGCCCGGTGCCCGTCGAGCGCTCCGCCGGACGCGTCGGGTCGTCGTGCACTCGGTCCACAACGACACCACGGCGCTCCGCGTCATCCGTGACACCGGGTACGACCCCGGCGACGGTTCGGTGCCGCGCGGGTCGCGCTCGGGCGGCACTTCGTGAGCTGCGAGGCCGGCGCTTCGTAAGGCGCTTCGTGAGCAGAAGAGGTCGAGTGCGACGCACGCACCCGACCTCTTCTGCTCAACAAGTGGGTCCGCCACGCTCAGCCGGCGTCGGACACCGCGCTCGACACCGCGGTCGGGGCGTCGTACTCGCCGTCCGGGATCGCGCGGAGCGCCTCGAGGACGTCGTCCGGGGCGCCCTCCTGCTCGGCCGTCGAGACCACGTCGTCCTTGGACGCCGGGTAGTCGATGCCGCTCAGGTACTTCTGGACCTGGATGGGGTTCGGTGCTGCCATGTCGGTTCCTTCCGTCAGGTTGCGCCTCCCGGAGTACCCGCGGGGCGCTGCACGACGACGCGGGGAACGCGCTCCGCGGACGAACCGCCGGTCAGATCTCCCAGCTGCCCGAGTCGTCGTCGTCCCACATCGCCAGACGGCGGGCGGCCTGCGGCTCGTACCGCTCCATCCAGCCGCGCTCGAGCCGGGCGACCGCGCGGTCGAACGCCGCCACCAGGTCGAGCTCGGCGCGCAGCAGGGCCTGCAGCTGCAGCCCCTCGTACAGGGCGATGAGCTGCTCGGCACCGCGGCGCGGGTCCATCGTGTGCGGGGCACGGCCGATCGCGACGTCGTGCTCCAGGCCGCGCTTGATCTGCGCGAAGAAGAGCTGGTACCGCGACCGCAGGTAGGTCGCCATCGGGTGCGCCGGGTTGCCCGCGACGGACAGCAGGGCGACGAGCAGGCGCATCAGGGCCGGGTCCTCGGCGTTCGAGGCGACGATGGCGCGGAGCAGGTCCACGGTCGAGCCGTCACCGACCTCGTGCGTGACCTCGTCCATCCGGGCACCGTTCCAGCGGTCCAGCGCGGCGAGGACCAGGCCGTCCCACGACGGGAAGTGCTGCTCCAGCTCGGCGACGCTGATGCCCATCCGCTCGGCGACCTGCACCGGCCGGGCCTCGTGGAAGGGGACGTCCCGGAGCAGGTCGACGGTGGCACCCACGATCGTGATCCGCAGGTGCAGCGTGGCCGCCGCGGCCGCTGCGGCCTGCGTGTCGGCGCTGGTGTGTTCGAGCATCGTGCCCTCCGTCGTCCCCGGACGTCCTGTCCGTGTCACCCCGGGTCCGGGGTACCTCCATCCAAACGCAGAACGGGGGACATAAGAATCCCCGGTACGGGTGTCGGCACAAGGGGGGACAGACCACGACGTCGAGCCGGTTCGCGGCCGTCCGTGCGACCATGCGGGCATGACCCCGAACGACCCCACTGCCCAGGGACTCGCGACCATGGCCTCGACCGGCTTCGAGTTCGGCGGCGACCCCGACCAGGTGGCGCACGACGTCCGGGCCATGTGGGAACAGCTCGGACGCCCTGCCGGTGCGTTCGAGGCGGCGGCCCGGGCCATCGCCGTGCTGCCCCAGCGCCCCGAGGTGCCGATCGCCGACCAGGCCCGCCGTCGCGCGTTCGAGCAGGCGATCGGCATCAACCCCGTCGAGGTCGAGCTGGCCGCCGCGATGTCGGCGCGCGAGCTCCTCGAGCGGATGGCGCGCTCCGTCAGCTGCTGACGCGACCAGGCGCCGCGGACCGGACCACACGGACGACGGGAGGCGCGGTACCCACCGGCCACCGCGCCTCCCGTCAGAGTCCCGTCAGGAACAGCGCCCTACGGCGTCGGCATCCCACCGTCGACGTGCAGCGTCTCGCCCACGACGTACGACGACTCACCGCTCGCCAGGAACACGTAGGCCGGCGCGAGCTCGGCCGGCTGGCCCCAGCGGCCCAGGTAGGTCTGCTCGCCCGCGCTCGGCAGCGCCTCCGGCGGCTGACCGCCGGCCGGCTGCAGCGGCGTCCAGATCGGGCCCGGAGCAACCGCGTTGACGCGGATCCCCTTCGGCGCGAGCTGCGCGGCCAGGCCCTTCGCCATGTTGTTCACGGTCGCCTTCGTGGCCGCGTAGTGCACCAGGTGCGGCGACGGGGCGTACGCCTGGATCGACGTCGTGTTGATGATCGTGGAGCCGGGCTGCAGGTGCGGCACGGCGGCCTTCGTGATCCGGAACGTCGCGTACGCGTTGGTCTTGAAGGTCTCGTCGAACTCCTCGTCGGAGATCTTGGTGATGTCGTCGACGTTCTGCTGCTTGCCGGCGTTGTTCACCAGGATGTCGAGGCCACCGAGCTGCTCGACCGCGTCGGCCACGAGCTGCTCGCAGACCTCGAGCGAGGTGATGTCGCCCGGCAGTGCGACGGCCTTGCGTCCGGCGGCCTCGATGAGCCCGACGATGCGGTCGGCGTCCTCCTGCTCCTCGGGCAGGTACGAGATCGCGACGTCCGCACCCTCGCGGGCGTAGGCGATCGCCACGGCGGCACCGATGCCGGAGTCGCCACCGGTGACGAGTGCCTTGCGGCCGGTCAGACGACCCGAGCCGCGGTAGGTGTCCTCACCGTGGTCGGCGGGGACGTTCTGCGCCATCTCCGCGTCGGTGCCGGCACCCTCGAGGTACTGCTCGTCGGGCTTCTTGTCGGCGTACATCTTCGTGGGGTCCTGCATCACGTACTGGTCAGGCCCGGTCTGGTCGTTCTGCTGGTCCGTCATGCCGCCGACGGTACGCAGGGGGTCGCTGCGGGCCGTCCAGGAGGCTGTCCCCCGTTGCGCGGAGCGGCCTACGCCCGCCGGCCGCACCACTCCAGGGCCGCAGGTGCGTGATCCTCGTTTGTCACGGTCCGGTGACGGGCAGGCTCCGATTCGGTAACACCTGTCGTTCTGTTCCGATCGAGGCCCTACCGTCGAACGGTGACTCCTCGGACCCTGCTGGCGCTCGGCGCCGCCGTGCTGGCCTTCTCGGCCGGTGCGCTCGCGTTCGACGGCACCGCCGGGCTCGGGGCCGACGTGGCCGTGGCCGCCGAGACCTCGCACGACGCCGCTCCGGTGCATGTGACGAAGGCGGAACTCCGCCGGGTGGACTCGATCGAGCTCGACGCCGAGGCACTCGTGCTCCGGAACGGCGACGACACCGTGGTCAAGTCCTCGATGCGCGACTCCGGTCTGACCGTGAGCGTCCTGAACCGTCTGCTCGGCACACCGTCCCGCACGCAGACGGCCGAGGGAGACGGCGGGGCGTGCTTCCCCGCCGGCACCACCTACACCTGGGGCGGCGCCATCCGCGTCGCAGCCCTGACGACCGACGCGGCGGCCGGCAACGCCGTCGAGATCCGGGTTCTGCGCGACTCGGTCCGCAGCGTGCTCGGCCGGCAGATCGAGCTGATCGGCCCGGGCGGTGTCCGGGTGGGCGACGACATCGCGGACGAGATCGCCGACGCTCCCCGCTCGGAGCGGGTGTCCTACGGCTCGGACGACTCGCGCGCCTGGCAGCTCCTGCTCCGCGAGGGCTGGGCCGACCGGCACGACGACGACGACGAGTCGAGTGAGCACTCCGACGACGCCGGCACCAACGGGGTCTCCGCCCTGACGAACGAGACGACCGTCACGGTGCTCGGTTCACCGATGCCCGTCCACGCGCAGCGCAGCTGCTGAAGCGACTCAGACCCGCAGTGTCGCGATCACCGGGAAGTGGTCGCTGGCGAACCAGGTCTCGGGGCCGTCGTGGTCGATGACGATGCGGTCCACGGCGCTGACGTCGCGGGTGAGCACCCAGTCGATCCGCTCGCCCGAGTCGACCGGCGGCTGCCAGTCGTTGAACGTGGCGGTGCGGTCGGCGGGGTCCCCCACGGCGAGCCAGGCGTCGGCGAACCCGGCCTCGGCGAACACCCGCGAGGCCGTCCCGCTGCCCGCGGGTTCGTTGCAGTCCCCCGCGAACACGACCGGGCCGGTGGTGCCCGCCAGTCGTTCGGCGATGAGCGCGGCACTCCGGCCCCGGACCTCGTCTCCGTGCGCACCGGGCTCGTGGTCCAGGTGCGTGGTGAGCAGCGTGAACGCGGGCCCCTCGGCGTCGAGGAACCGGGCGTGGTTCGCGATCCGCGGGTACAGGCTGCCCCAGGTGTTCGAGACGGGCTCGTCCGGGGTGTCCGACAGCCAGAACGACCCCTCGTCGGACGGACGGAACCGGTCGCGGCGGTAGAAGACGGCCGCGTGTTCGCCGGCGTCACCGCCCTCGCGCCCCTGTCCGACGTCGGCGTGGTCCGGCAGGCCGGCACGCAGGTCGTCCATCTGGTGCGCGAAGGCCTCCTGCACGCACAGCAGGTCGGGGTCGTGCCGGTGGATCAGGTCGAGCACGACCGGCAGGCGGGCCGGCCAGTCGTGCGCGGGGTCCGGGTTCTTGATGTTGTAGGTCATCAGGACGATCGGGCGTGCGGCGCTGGTCACACCGTGAACCTACCGACCGGTTGCCCGGCGGGTTCCCATCAGTTGATGCAGGTGCCCTCGGTGCCGTAGTTGTGCACGTCGGTCGACTTGGCCGTCGGCTCCTTCGCGGGCTTCTTCGTCGGCTTCGAGCCGGTGCTGGAACCGCCGGTCGACGGCGTCGACGCCCCGGCGCTCGGCTCGGTCGCGATCGGCTTCGCGGTCTTGCCGTCGGTGCCGAGCACGAGCGTGACACCGGTGACCGCACTGGTGCGGACGGCGACGGCGCCGGGCACCACGGACGCGATGGCCTTCGCCTGCGACTCCTGACCGGCGGGGTACTGCACCTGGGTGGTCTTCGTCGTCGCGGACGAGCCGGCCGGGGCGACCTGGAAGCCGCGGGCGGCGAGGACCTGCCCCGCAGCCGTCGCTGCGCCCTCGACCCCGCTGCCGTTCAGCACCGTGACCGAGGTGTTCGCCGGCTGTGCGCGGCCGGCCTTCGTGTACGCCTCGGGTTCGCCGACCAGGCCCTGCACGAACGCGGGCAGGCCGACGGTGTCGACCTCGACGATCGACAGGGCGGAGCCGTTCACGTAGATCGTCGGCGTGCCGAGCGTCGGGATCGTGGCGGACTGGATGTTGCCGGGCCGCAGGTTGCGCATCTGTGACGCCAGGTCGATGAGGTCGGTGTCGGTCTGGATCGATCCGCCGACGGCCTTGAGGATGTTCCCCATCTTCACCGGGTTGAGCAGCGTCCCCGCCGACGTGACCTTCCGGGCCTCCTGCGACAGGAAGTACTGCTGGCGGACGTTGCGGTCCAGGTCACCGTTCGGCAGGCCGTGGCGCTGTCGCACGAAGGACAGCGCCTCCTTCGCGTTGAGCGAGGACTTGCCCGCCGGCAGGTCGACGCCGGAGTACGGGTCGCTGGTGGCCTGGTTGAGGCAGACCTGCACCGGGCCGAGTTCCTTGACGACCTGGTAGAAGCCGAGCAGCGAGACGCGGACGTAGTGGTCGATCTGCAGGCCGCTCAGGTTCTCGATCGTCTTGATGAGCATCTTCGCACCGCCGGTGTCGCCACCGCCGTTGAGCGTGCCGTAGTAGAAGGCGCTGTTGAGCTTGCCCTTGCCGACGTCCGGGATGTCGACGTAGGAGTCACGGGGGAACGAGATCATCGTCGCCTGGCTGCCGTCGGCGTTGATGTGCAGCACGATCATCGTGTCGGTGTTCGTCGCACCACCGTCCGACGTCGTGCTGAGTTCCGCCATCTGCTCGGGGGTGGCGTTCTCCGGCCGGTGGTCGTCGCCGACGAGCAGGATGTTCTGCGCCTTGCCGTCGACGTCGTCCTTCGTGTCCTTCTTACCGGTGATCGCGTTGACGATCGTGACGCCGTCGGACAGCTGGTTGTACGCGTACCCCGCGTAGCCGACGCCCAGCAGGAGGGCCATCGTGAGCACCCCCGCGACGGCCGGGAACACGACGCCCGCCCGACGCTTCTGGCGCCCGTGGCGCGGCGTCGCGGCACCGCGGTGTGCGGGCTCGGTCGTCTGCTCGGGTTCGTTGCTCACCGGGAAACCATAACCGCCACGCGGGGAACGGACATGGGATGCGCCTGGAAGGTCACCCCGTACTCGCCGTCACCCCGTGACGGGCTGGAGGCCCGTGGCGGCGTCCCCACGGGCCTCCAGTCCGTCTCCTGGTCGCGCTAGTCGCGCTGGTCGCGCTAGTCGCGCGACGGGAGCAGGTGGATCGCCTCCATGGCGAGTTCGGCAGCAATGGGGTCCTTCGCGACGACGGCGTCCTTGAGCTTCGTCAGCTCGGGCAGGATCACGTCGGCCGGCAGGAGCTCGGCGAGCTCCGGCACGCGGAGCTTGAAGGAGAGCCCGTCCGTGGTCGAGTTGCAGAGCTGCACGAGGGACGAGTTGCCGCACGCGTCCGCCCACATCGAGTAGATGCCGGCTCCGTCGCGCGCCACCTGGTCCTGCTCGTCGGCGCTCACCCGCGCGTGCACGTCGTCGAGCATCTTCACGATCTTCTTGCGCTGCGCGTCCGTGAACCGGGGCACCGCGAGCCGCACGACGCCGCCGTAGATCACGCCGAGGGTGCGGTACGCGTCGAGGAGCTCCCCCTTCGTCGGCGCCGCGACCCGGGTGTAGCGGTTCGGTGCCATCTCGATGAGGCCGGCCCGGGCGAGTTCGGCGAGGGCTTCGCGGATCGGGGTGCGGGAGACCCCGAGCCAGGCGATCAGGTCGTCGTCGTTGAGCCGTTCCCCGGGCTCGAGCGTGCCGTCCATGATGGCGTCGCGGATCTTGTCCTGCACCGTGTCACGGAGGAGCTTGCGCTCAGCAGCGGGCTGCGTCGAGGGAACTGGCATGGGTCCAGCGTGTCACATGTCAGGGTTCGTGCGCGAGAGGCGCGACGGCCACCAGGCCCGGTGCCCGAGGTCGTAGGCCAGCGCCGGCACGAGCAGCGAACGGACCACGATCGTGTCGAGCAGGACGCCGAACGCGACGACGAACGCGATCTGCACGAGGAACAGGATCGGGATCACGCCGAGGGCGGCGAACGTGGCGGCGAGCACGACGCCCGCCGACGTGATCACCCCGCCGGTCACGCCGAGTCCGCGCAGGACGCCCTCGCGTGCACCGTGCCGCAGCGCCTCCTCGCGCACTCGTGTCATGAGGAAGATGTTGTAGTCGACGCCGAGTGCCACCAGGAACACGAACGAGTACAGCGGCACGCTCGGGTCCGCGCCCGGGAAGTGGAACACGTGGTCGAACACGAGCGCTCCGACACCGAGGGCCGCCGCGAAGGACACGATCACGCTGCCGATCAGCACGAGCGGCGCGACGATGCTGCGGAGCAGGAGCATCAGGATCAGCAGGATCACGACGAGCACCACGGGGATGATCAGGGTGCGGTCACGGATGCCGGTGTCGTTCGTGTCGACCGCCGTCGCGGTGACGCCACCGACGATCGCTCCCGGGTCGACCCGTTCGACGGCGGTACGGAGGTCGCGGACGGTCTGCTCGGCGGCGTCCGAGTCGGCGGCGTCGGACAGCGTCGCCTCGAGCAGGACGTCACCGCGGGAGACGGTCGGCGTGCTGCTGCCGGCGGCGGACCCGGTCACCGGGACGGTCCCGGCGGGGCTGTCCTTCGCTGCGGCGACGACACCGTCGACCCCGTCCACCGCGGTGATCGCGTCGACGAGCTGGTCGAGGTCGCGCTCCGCGCCGATGACCTGCGCGGGGCTGCCCGAGCCGCCCGGGAAGTGGTCGGCCAGCACGTCCTGACCGTCACGGGCCTGCGACGACCCGATGATCAGGTCGCTCTGCGGCACCCCGTCCGCCTTGAGTCCGAACAGGCCGGCACCCATCGCGAGCAGGCCGACCGTGCAGACGATCCACACCACCCGGGACCGACGGGCGACGAGCCGGCCGACGCGCGCCCAGATGCCGCGGGCGTCCGGACCGGTGAGCACGGGGTGGGCGCTGCCGAACGCGGGACGCAGCGGCCAGAACGCCGCGCGGCGGAACGCGAGCAGCAGCGCGGGCAGGAGTGTCAGGGCGGCGAGCAGGCTGAACGCGATGCCGATGGCCGCGACGGGGCCGAGCGCCTTGTTCGAGTTGAGGTCGGAGAGCAGCAGGCAGAGCACCCCGACGATCACCGTGCCGCCCGAGGCCAGGATCGGCTCGAGGCTCCCCCGCAGGGCGGCCTTCGTCGCGTCCCAGCCGGTGCGGTGGTCGCGCAGCGCCTCCCGGAAGCGCGAGGTGTACAGGAGCGCGTAGTCCGTCGCCGCGCCGATCACCAGGATCGACAGGATGCCCTGGACCTGCCCGTTGACCGTCACGATGTCGGCCTTGGCGAGCCACCAGACCACGAGGATCGAGGCGCACAGGGCGAAGGTGGCGGTCCCGAGCACGAGCACGGGCAGCAGGGGTGATCGGTAGACGATGATCAGGATCACGAACACCGCGGCGAGCGCCACCCCGAGCAGCAGCCCGTCGATGCCGGCGAAGGCCTCGGTCAGGTCCGCGGTGAACCCGGCCGGGCCGGTGACGTAGCCGCTCACCCCGGACGGCAGTGCGTCGTCGACGTCGGCCCGGATGGCCTCGACCGCGTCCCCGGTCTCGGCGTCCTGCGTGAGCGTGGCGACGATCTCGACCGCGTCGCCGTCCTCGCTCGGGATCACCGGGCTGACGGCATCGACGTCGGCGCGGTCGGACAGCGTCGTGGTGAGTGCCTTCGCGTCGGCGAGGTCGGTCGACGTCAGGCCGCCGTCGCGCTCGAGGACGATGATCGCGGGCGCTCCGGACTCGTCGCGGAACTCGGAGGACCGCTCCTGCACCTTCGTGGCGTCGGCCGAGGCGGGCAGGAACGAGGTCTGGTCGTTGGTCGAGACCTCGGAGATCTTGCCGAAGAAGGGACCGCCGACCGAGGCGATGCCGAGCCAGACCACGATGACGAGCGCGGGGAGGACGATGCGGAGGAAGCGGGACACGTCGGTGAGCGTACACCGATCGTCAGCATGCTGATTACTTGACCGTCGAGCGCTGCTGACGACCATAGAATCACGGCATGCAGGACACGAGCGAGCAGTGGCCCCTCGGGCGCCTGCTGTCCGCGGCTGCACGGTCCGTCGAGCGGGACTGGGACGAACGACTCCGCGCCATCGGGCTCTCGCACGCCGCGGTCGTCGCGATCGACATCCTCATCCGGACCGGTCCGACCGGCGCGGACACCATCGCCCGCACCGCACGGGTCCAGCCGCAGACGATGTCCCGCACGCTCGAGCGGATGGAGCGGGACGGCCTGGTCGAGCGCACCCCACATCCCGCCGATCGCCGGCGCCGCGTGGTGAGCGTGACGTCCGCCGGCCGGTCCGCCTGGGAGACCGCGCGGCACATCGAGCGCGAGGTCCTGCCGGAGGACCCGGCGCTCCGATCGGCGCTGGGCGAACTGCTCGGCAAGCCGCAGTCCGAGTGAAACACTGTTCATGAAATACCACATGCGATAAGATCCCGTGGTCGGTGCGTGCCGACCTGACCACAGGAGCCCCGCATGTCCGAACGCCGAGCCGCCCGCGCGGCCGTTGCACACGCTCACCACGCCGCCAGCAGCAGACGGCGGCGGCGGCCGTTCCTCGTCGCGCTGATCACGACGCTCGGCTCGCTCGTCGGCGTCGCCCTGGTCGTCGCCGTCGTCGCGAGTGCGTTCGTCGGCGGTCTCGCTCGGAGCTTCGACGCCGGGAGCGAGACCATCACGAACCCGTTCCCGAGCGGCACCCGACCGACTCCGACAACCGGCGAGAACGTCCTGCTCATCGGTTCCGACTCCCGGGCGCAGGGCAACCCCGATGGTGGCCCTTCGACGTCCGGCGGGCGCTCGGACACCCTGATGCTGGCGCACGTACCCGCCGATCGTCAGCACGTCTACCTGATGTCGATCATGCGGGACTCCTGGGTCGAGGTCCCCGGGCACGGGCGCGCCAAGATGAACGCCGCGTACGCCTGGGGCGGGGTACCCCTGACCGTGCAGACCGTCGAGCATCTCCTGGACGTCCGGGTCGACCACGTCGCCGAGATCGACTTCACCGGGTTCGAGGACATGACCGATGCCCTCGGCGGCGTGACCGTGTCCTCCCCGCAGGCCTTCTCGACCGCCCACCACGACTTCGTGGCGGGGACGAATCGCCTCGACGGCGCCGACGCACTCGCCTTCGTGCGGGAGCGTCACGCCTTCGCCGACGCCGACCACACCCGGGTCCGCAACCAGCAGGCGTTCATGCGCGGCGTCGTGGACGGACTGCTGTCCCGCGGCACGGTCACCAACCCCGGGCGCATCCAGGACTTCGTCGCCGCGACCAGTGAGCACCTGTCGGTCGACGCGGGGTTCACCTTCGCTCGGATGGCGGAACTCGGGTGGTCGCTCCGCGCGGTCCGGGCCGACGACCTCGTGACCTTCACGGTGCCGACGGCGGGCTCCGGGACGTCACCGGACGGACAGTCGATCGTGACGCTGAACCAGCTTTCGGTCGGGTCCCTGTCCCAGGCGCTCCGGTCCGACGACGTCGCCGGCTGGCTCGCCGACAACCCGCAGTAGCCCGGCACCGCACGCACGACGACGCCCCACGACTCGAGGTCGTGGGGCGTCGTCGTGTTCGGTCTGCGGAGAGATCAGGCGGGGAGCTGGAGCTCCTGGCCGGCGTAGATCAGGTTCGCGTCGTCGATGGTCGACGTGTTCGCGGCCCAGAGCTGCTTCCAGCCGCCGTCGATCCCGAGCTTCGTCGAGATCGTGTCGAGCGTGTCACCCGAGGCGATCGTGTACGTCTTGCCGCTCGTCTTGACCGGGGCCGGCTTGCTCGGCGTCGTCGCTGCCGGGGCGGGCGTCGACTCGGTCGTGCTCGGCGCGGCCGGCTGCGGGGCAGCCTGCTCGGCGGGAGCCGGTGCCGGAGCAGCGGGCTGCGGGGCGGCCTGCTGTGCGGGCGCCGGAGCCGGTGCGGGGGCCGGAGCCGCCGCGGCGGGGGCTGCACCGCTGGTGCCGCTCAGCCCGAGCTGGGCGGAGCAGGCGGGCCATGCACCCCAGCCCTGCGAGGCGAGGACACGCTCGGCGACGGCGATCTGGGCTTCGCGGCTGGCGGAGGCGGGGTTGCCCGCGCCACCGTTCGCCTGCCAGGTACCGAGGTTGAACTGCAGGCCGCCGTAGTAGCCGTTGCCGGTGTTGATGGCCCAGTTGCCGCCGGACTCGCACTGCGCGAGCTGGTCCCAGGTCGAACCGGACGCTGCGTTCGCGGGGGCTGCCGCGAGGCCGACACCGGTCGCGGCGATGCCGGCGAACGCCAGGCCGCCGACGATGGTGCGGGTACGGGAAAGCTTCTTCATGTGATTGCTCCACCGGGGTCACGAGCCGCATCTGTTGCGGGATCCACTGCCCACCCCGACCGATCGCGGTCAGTTGTGGGGGTGCGCCACCGGGGGCAGTGGTCATCGGGCCGGCGGCACCTCGGTCGGCAACCATAGGAAACTCTTGACCGTTATCAAACCGAGACAAACGGTTCTACCCGTGCATGCTATGTACCCCGCCCCAGAACCTGAACGGCTCGATGCCCATGGCCATGGTGATCGAGGCGTACCCGGGTACGTGTCCTTGGCAATTCCCTGGCAATGCCGATCGGCGGTCGGGATCAGGCGCGCGTGAGCAGGGTCACGGCCTCGAGGTGACCGGTCTGCGGGAACATGTCGAGCACCCTGGCCCGACGCAGCCGGAACGACGGCATGCGTGCCAGGTCCTTCGCCAGGGTCACCGGGTTGCAGCTCGAGTAGACGACGTGCTGGACGTCCGACTCCTCGAGCCAGGTCGACAACCGCTCCCCGATCCCGCGACGCGGAGGGTTCACGACGACGAGCTCGGGCACCGCGTCCGGACGAGCCCGGAGGGCGTGCTCGGTCGCGTCGTCGGCGGCGAACCGGAGGCCTTCGAGGCCGGCCTCACGAGCGGACTGCTTCGCGGAGCGGATCGCCTCGGCGCTCGTCTCGATGCCGGTCACCACGCGGCCTGGACGGGCAGCGTGCAGCGCGAACCCGCCGACGCCGCAGTACAGGTCCCACATCGACGCGGGGTCGAGCTCGTCGATCCAGGCCGTCGCCTGCGCGTACAGCTCGGTCGCGACGCCGGTGTTCGTCTGGAAGAAGCTCTGCGGCCGCAGGTGCATCGTGATCCCGCCGAGCCGCATCGGCAGGGTCTCCTGCGCGGTCAGCACGATCTCGCGGTCGCCCTCGGTGACGGCCTTGTGCTCGGGCAGCAGGTTGGCGGTCACCACGACCGCGTTCGGCAGTGCGGCACGCAGGGCGTCGAGGTGCTGGCGGAGCCGCGGGAGCTGCCCCTCGGAACGCAGCACGAACCGGATCATCAACTCGCCGTCGGGCGACTCGGTGACCAGGACGTACTTGAGCTCACCCCGGCGCGCGGCGACGTCGTACGGGATCAGCCCGGCGGTCGAGACGAACTCGGCCAGCACGGGCAACGCGTGCCGGATGCCGGGCGTGCAGATCCCGCAGTGCCGCAGGTCCACCCCGCGCTGCCGGTGGTCGAGGATGCCGACGGTCGGGTGCTGGACGGACCCGCCCACGACCATCTTCGCCTTGTTCCGGTACCCCGACTCCGGGCTCGTGATCGCGGGCGACCAGGAGACCGCTCCGGGGCCCCCGGCGGCCTCGACCGCGGCGTGCAGGAGTTTACGCGTGCGGAGTTCCTTGTCGAGGACCTGGTCGGTGTAGGGCTGGCCCATGAGCGTGCACGACCGGCACACCCCGCGGTCGAAGTAGTCGCACTGCATGGCCGAGTCAGGATACGGCAGCGTCCCGCGTCGTCGTGGCGATCCGGTACACCGACGTCGTCGCGGTCAGGAAGAGCGTCGTGCCGTCGTCGCCGCCGAAGCACAGGTTCGACGTGACCTCCGGCACGGCGACCGCACCGATCCGGGCACCCGTCGGGTCGAACACGACGACGCCGCGGTGCGAGGACGACCAGACGTTGCCGTGCACGTCGACCCGGATGCCGTCCGGCGCGCCTTCTCCAGGCTCGAGCCGCGCGAACACCCGACCGTTCTTCAGCAGGTCGCCACGACGGTCGTAGGCGCGGATGACCGGCTCGTCACCGGATGAGCTCGCGATGTACAGCACCCGCTCGTCCGGGTCGAATGCCAGGCCGTTCGGCTCGTCCAGGTCGGTCGCCACGGGCCGCAGGTCCTCACCCGCCGGGCCGCACCGGAACACCCAGTGGTCGCCGTACTCACGCACGCCCGGGTGTCCCTCACGCGGCTGCGTGATGCCGTAGGCGGGGTCGGTGAACCAGACGCCGCCGTCCCGCGCGACCACCACGTCGTTCGGGGAGTTGAACCGGCCCCCGTCCCACACGTCGACGATCGGCGTGACGACGCCGTCGCGGTCCCGCTCGACCCGACGCAGCCCGTGCGAGCACTGCACGACGCTGCCGTCCCGGTCGAGCGTGCGGCCGTTGGTGAACTCGACACCGTCCGCGTACACCGAGGTCTCCCCCGAGTCCGCGTGCCACTGCAGGATCCGGTCGCCGGGGATGTCGGACCACCGCAGCGTGCGCGTCGACGGGATCCAGCGGGGCCCCTCGGCCCAGGTGCTCCCGGTGGCGATGCGCTCGAGCGCGTCAGGGTCCGGTACGAGGTCGTCGAGCAGCACGGGTTCTCCTTCGAACGGGCTGCCCAGCCTACGTTCGTCAGGCCGCGGCCGCAGCCTCGCTCCGTCGTCGGACGGCCTTCTCGATCGCGGAGATCGCGAGGCCGAGCAGGATCGACGCCACGACCGCGAGGGTCGTGACGAGGAAGGGCTGCTCGCGGCTCCAGCGCCCGGTGGCCGAGGCGATGCCGACGCAGTACGCGGCCCACACGACGTCGGCGAGCACACAGCTGAGCAGGAACCGCCGGAGGTCGAGCCCGCTGTCGGCGCCGACCAGGTTCGTCGTCAACCGGCCCATCGGGATGAAGCGTCCGAGTACCGCGATGCGCCCGGGGGCGGCACGGTAGCGGCCGTCGATGGCGTCCCGGGCCGCGCGGACCTTCGGACGCGCGAACCACGACCTCGAGCCGAGGTCGACCGACCGCGCCAGGTGGTAGAGCCCGAGGTCGCCGAGGACCATCCCGATCGACGCCGCGACGACGAGGAAGAGGACCGGCAGGAGACCGCCGTCACCGCCCACCAGGAGCGTGCCGATCGCGACGACGAGTGCCTGGCTGGGCAGGAAGACCGCGACGCTGCCCACGGCGAGCACGAGGCCGACCACGAAGAACGCCCACGGGGTGCCGACGAGCTGGACGACCAGGTCCTGTGCTGCGTCCACGACTCACCCTCCACGGGCGCCGAGGGGCACACCGGGGTCCATCCTCGCAGGTCCGGGGCGCTCCGCTCACGTGCGGTCGACGATCGCCCGCATCGTCGCGGCCGCGTCGTCCGGGCGGCCGTCGAGGACGGCGTCGGCGAGTGCGAGGTGGAGGCCGACGTCGCGCCGGTCCGGGCGGATGCCCCCGCGTTCGCGCAGCACCTGGCCGACCACCTGGTGCAGGCGTCGGTACAGGGCGTTGCCGGACAGGTCGAGCACGAGCGCGTGGAACCGCACGTCCGCGGCCACGAAGTCGAGGCGGTCGTCGCGGGTCGCGGCGGCCGCGAGCTCGTCCGCGGTGGTGCGGAGGGCCTCCCGTCGGTCCGCGTACTCGTCGAGCGCTGCCCGCCGGGCGGCAGCGGCAGCGGCGGCGGGTTCGACCGCCGCGCGCAGCTCGCGGAGCTCGGCCGCCACGCGCCCGCCGTCGGGGCCCCGCAGGCGCCACCGCACCACGCGCGGGTCCAGGACGTCCCACTCCCGCACGTCGAGGACGGTCACGCCGACCCGGCGCCTGGCGGTGACCAGGCCGAGGGCGACGAGGACGCGGACCGCCTCGCGGACGATGCTGCGACTGGCGCCGGTCCAGGTCACCAGGTCGTCGACGCTCCGTCGGCTGCCCGCGGCGACCGCACCGGAGACGACGGCGGCACCGACCTGGTCGAGGACCCGTTCGAAGGTGCTCGTCACCGCTGCGAGACCGGCGACAGCACGAGCTCGTCGATGCGCACGTGCGCCGGCGCCCCGAGCACGAAGGCGACCGTCCGCCCGATGTCCTCCGGTTGGAGCATGCGCTGCCGCGCGGCCGCGTCGGGAACCTCGGGCCGTTGGTCGAGGAAGTCCGTCGCGACGTCACCCGGGCACAGGTGGGTGGCACGCACGCCGTGCTCGGCCTCCTGCTGGTTGAGCGTCCGGACGACCGACGCGAGCGCCGACTTGCTCGCCGAGTACGCGACACCAGCCCCCGGCTGGAAGGACCACCCGGCGTACGACGACACGACGACGACCACGCCGCCGGTCGCGCGGAGTGCCGGCAGCGCGGCGTCCACCAGCGAGACGACGGCGGTGAGGTTCGTGTCCACGATCGCGCGGAAGTCGGTCAGCGACTGGTCGTCCCACCGGCGCCTCGGGGCGTTGAGCCCGGCCGCCAGCACGAGCCCGTCGAGCCGCCCGTGCCGGTCGAGCACGGTGTCCCGCGCGGCGGTGACGGCGTCGGGGTCGTTCGCGTCGAGGGGCAGGACGTCCGCGGTTCCCCCGGCGCCGCGGACGGTGCGCGCGATCTGCTCGAGCCGGTCGGCACGGCGCCCGCTGAGGACCACGGTCCAGCCGTCCCGCGCCGCCGCCTCGGCGCTCGCGGCCCCCATGCCGCTGCCCCCACCCGTGACCCAGAGCACACGCTGATCCGTCATGCTCGAATAGTATGCCTATTCAAGGCACCGACGACGGGAGCAACGATGCACCTCGACCTGACCGACCGCGTGGTGGTCGTGACCGGCGCAGCGCGCGGGATCGGCCGCACGCTCGCCGACCGCTTCCTCAGCGAGGGGTGTCGCGTCGTCGCGCTCGACCTGGCCTTCGAGCCGGGCTTCCCGCTCGACCCCGTCGTGTGCAACGTCGCCGACCCGCAGTCGGTGCGCGACGCCGTGGACGAGGTCGTCCGGCGGCACGGCACGATCGACGTGCTGGTGAACAACGCCGGCATCAACGTCACGGGCACGGTCGCCGAACTGGAGTGGGACGCCTGGCGCCGCTGCATGGACGTCAACCTCGGCGGCACGTTCCTGATGAGCCAGGCCGTGGCTCCGGTGATGCAGGCGGCCGGGCGCGGTCGGATCATCAACGCCGCCTCGTTCGCGGCGATCGTGCCCAGCGTCGGGAGCGCGGCCTACGCGGCGTCGAAGGCAGCCGTCGTCTCGTTCACCCGGGTCCTGGCGTCGGAACTCGGCCCGTGGGGGATCACCGTGAACGCC
The DNA here is from genome assembly GCF_003224215.1 of Curtobacterium sp. MCLR17_043. NCBI lineage: Bacteria > Bacillati > Actinomycetota > Actinomycetes > Micrococcales > Microbacteriaceae > Curtobacterium > Curtobacterium sp. MCLR17_043. The sequence continues at coordinate 28,876 of NZ_QKLH01000023.1, forward strand.
TACGCACCGGGCATGGTGCCGACGGCGATGAACGGCTTCGCGACGATGCCGACCGAAGCCCAGGACCGCCTGCTCGACACGCTGTCGCTCCGCCGGTGGGAGACGCCGGACGACGTCGCCGACCTGCTCGTCTTCGTGGCGAGCGACGCCTCGGGCTACATCACCGGCACCCTGCTCGACGTCTCCGGGGGCAAGCTCGCGACGCAGATCCCCGCTCGCGCACACGGCCGGACCTGAGCGGACTGCTGTCCGGCCGCACAGGTTCTCCACATGGCCTCCTCCGTAGGCTGTGAAAGCCCAGTGAGCCGGACTGCAGCCCGACCCCGAGGAGGTGCCCGATGGTCCTCGTCCTCGTCGCGTTCGCGATCGTCGCCCTGATCGTCCCCGCCCTGACCCCCGTCCTCGGCCGCCGCGTGTTCTACGTCGCGGCCCTCGCCCCCGCCGCGGCGGCGGTACTGACGATCGCCCAGACCGACGCCGCCCTGCACGGCAGCGTCGTCGAACGGCACCAGTGGGTCCCCCAGCTCGACCTCGACGTCACGCTGCGGATGGACGCCCTGTCGTGGGTGCTCGCACTGGTGGTGTCGATCGTCGGCGCGTTGGTGCTGGTCTACTGCGCCTCGTACTTCGCGCGGGACGAACCCGGGCTCGGTCGGTTCGCCGGGGTCCTGACCGCCTTCGCCGGCTCGATGTACGGGCTCGTGATCGCCGACGACGTCATCGTGCTGTTCGTCCTGTGGGAGGCCACGACGGTCTTCTCCTACCTGCTCATCGGGCACGATGCCGCGAAGCGTGCGAGTCGCGCCGCCGCCATGCAGGCGCTCGTGGTCACCACCGCGGGTGGTCTGGCGATGCTCGCGGGCCTCGTGATGCTCTCGGTCACGGCGGGCACGACCTCGCTGTCCGCGATCGTCGCCGATCCCCCGAGCGGCACGGTCGTCTCGGTGTCGGTGGTCCTCGTGCTGCTCGGGGCGCTCACGAAGTCGGCGATCGTGCCCTTCCACTTCTGGCTCCCCGCCGCCATGGCCGCACCCACACCGGTCAGCGCGTACCTGCACGCCGCGGCGATGGTGAAGGCCGGCATCTACCTGGTGGCCCGGCTCGCCCCCGCGTTCGCGCTGCTCGACGGCTGGCGCGAGACGATCACGCTGCTCGGCGTCGCCGGGATGCTCGTCGGCGGGTACCGGGCACTGCGGCAGACCGACCTCAAGCTCCTGCTCGCCTACGGCACCGTGGCCCAGCTCGGGTTCCTCGTGCTCGCCGCCGGCTGGGGTGCCCCCGCGGTCGCGCTGGGCGGGGTCACGCTGCTCGTCGCACACGCCGCCTTCAAGTCGACGCTCTTCCTGGTCGTCGGCGCGATCGACCACGTCACCGGCACGCGTGACCTCGGTCGGCTCAGCGGGCTCGGCCGTGCCCGCCCGTGGCTGGCGGTCGTCGCGGTGCTCGCGCTGCTGTCGATGGCCGGGATCCCGCCGACGATCGGGTTCGTCGCGAAGGAAGCCGTGCTGACCGGGTTCACCGAGTCCCTGCACGGCCCCGACGCCGGCTGGGCCTGGTTCGCCCTGATCGGCGTGACCGTCGGATCGGTGCTCACCGTGGCGTACTCGCTGCGGTTCCTGTGGGGCGCCTTCGCCCGCAAGCCCGGCGTCGCGACCACGGAGCCGCACGCCCTGCACGGCCTCGCCGTCGTGCCCTCGGTGCTCGCGCTGGCCGGGCTCGCACTCGGCCTGCTCACCCCGGTGGTCGCGCACGGCATCGAGCCCGCTGCCACGACCGCAGCGCTCGGCGGCGAGGAGGTCCCGCACCTCGCGCTCTGGCACGGCCTCGAACCCGCACTCGGCCTGTCCGCGATCACCCTGGTCGGCGGCCTCGCACTGTTCGCCCTGCGTCGTCCGGTCGAAGCGCTCCAGCACCGGCTCGCCGGGTTCCCGAGCGCTGCGGGCACGTACCGGCACGGCATGCGGCTGCTCGACCGTGGAGCGACCGGACTCACCGCGAGCCTGCAGCGCGGCTCGCTCCCCTACTACCTGACCGTGATCCTGTCGGTCTTCGTCGCCGGGGCACTCGCCAACCTGGTGCTCGGCGGGCCGTGGGAGTTCCACGTCCGGTTCGCCGACTCGTGGGGCCAGATCCCGGTGATGATCGTGATGTCGATCGCGGGCATCGCGGTGCTCACGGCGAAGACCCGGTTCGCCGCCGCGGTCCTGGTCGGCGTCACCGGCTACGGCCTCTCGGTGCTGTTCGTCCTGCACGGCGCCGTCGACCTCGCCCTGACGCAGCTCGTGGTCGAGACGGTCACCCTGATCGCCTTCGTCCTGGTGCTCCGACGGCTGCCCCCGCGCATCGCCACGACCAACCCGTCGCGGTTCCGGGTCGTGCGGGCGCTCTTCGCCGGGCTGGCGGGGCTGACGCTGGCGATCGTCGTCGTCGTTGCTGCCTCGGCCCGGACGGCACGCCCCCTCTGGCCCGACCTGCCCGCGCTGACGAGCTCGTTCGGGCACGGTCTGAACGTCGTGAACGTCGCCCTCGTCGACCTGCGCGGCTGGGACACCCTCGGTGAACTCACGGTCGTGGTCGCCGCGGCCACCGGCGTCGCGAGCCTGATCTTCGTGAACTCGCGCGAGGACACCCTGCCCCGGCTGCGCGACCTGCCCGAGACCCTGACCGCGAACGGCGAGCGCACCGACGGCGAGCCCCGCGCCTGGCTGCCGACGAGCGCCGCGATCCCGACCGGCCGTTCGGCACTGCTCGACGTGGTCGTCCGCCTGCTGTTCCACGGCCTCATCGTGCTGTCGGTGTACCTGCTGTTCGCCGGGCACAACTCGGCCGGTGGCGGGTTCGCCGGTGGCCTGGTCGCCGGCATCGCGCTCGCGGCCCGCTACCTGGCCGGCGGCCCGGCCGAACTCGGTGCAGCGGCCCCGGTGCGTGCCGGTCGTCTGCTCGGCCTGGGGGTCGCGACGGCGGCCATCACCGCGATCGTGCCGCTGTTCTTCGGCCGTGAAGCCCTGTACTCCGAGTTCTTCGAGGCCACCGTCCCGATCCTCGGGCACGTCGAGTTCGTCACCGCCACGTTCTTCGACATAGGCGTCTACCTGGTCGTCGTCGGCCTGGTGCTCGACGTCCTCCGCAGCCTCGGTGCCGAGGTCGACCGGCAGCGCCTCGAGGACGCCTCGACCCCCACCCGCGACACCACCGAGGGGTCCGTCAGCGATGCCCTCGATGCCCCCACCCCGGAAGGGAGCGCCACGTGACCGTCACCCTCGTCCTCGTGATCGCCATGGCGGTGCTGTTCTCGTGCGGCGTCTACCTGCTGCTCGAACGTTCCCTGACCCGGATGCTCCTCGGCTTCCTGCTGCTCGGCAACTCGCTCAACCTGCTGTTGCTGGTGATGTCCGGGGCCGCGGGCGACCCGCCGATCGGCAAGAGCGCCGAGGGCATCACCGACCCGCTCCCCCAGGCGTTCGCCCTGACCGCGATCGTGATCACCTTCGCCGTCAGCGCGTTCCTGCTGGCCCTGATCCACCGGTCGTGGCAGCTGTCCCGCGCCGACGAGGTCGAGGTCGACGAAGCCGACGCCGCCATCGGCCGCGACCGCGACGAGGCGGCCGACGAGGACCCGGAGACCACCACCGACGCAGAACAGGAGGCGACCCGATGACCTGGCTCGTCCCGCTCCTCGTCCTCGTCCCGCTGCTCGGTGCCGCGGTCGCGCTCGGACTCCTCCGGCACCAGAAGCTCCAGCGTGCGATCACCGTCGTGGTGCTCGTCGTGGCCCTGGCCGTCGCCGCCACGCTCATGGTCCTGGTCGACCGGCACGGCACGATCGTGGTGCAGGTCGGCGGCTGGGACGCCCCGTACGGCATCTCGCTCGTCGTCGACCGGCTGAGCGCCCTGCTGCTCACCGTCAGTGCGAGCGTCCTGCTCCTCGTCCTGCTGTTCTCGATCGGGCAGGGCCTGGCCGCCGACGACGAGGACGCCCCGGTCACGATCTTCTACCCGACGTACCTCGTGCTCGCGGCCGGTGTGCTCGACTCGTTCATCGCCGGTGACCTGTTCAACCTGTACGTCGCGTTCGAGATGCTGCTGGTGGCGAGCTACGTGCTCATCACGCTGGGCGGCAGCGAACAGCGTGTCCGGGCCGGCACGACGTACATCGTCACGAGCCTGATCGCGTCGGCGATCTTCCTCGCCGCCATCGGGCTGGTCTACGGCGCCACCGGCACGGTGAACATCGCCCAGATCAGCGAGCGCGTCGCCGGCCTGCCGGAGCACGTCCAGCTGCTCCTGCACACGATGCTGCTGATCGGGTTCGGCATCAAGGCGGCCGTGTTCCCGCTGGCGTTCTGGCTGCCGGACTCGTACCCGACCGCCCCGGCGCCGGTCACCGCGGTCTTCGCGGGCCTGCTGACCAAGGTCGGCATCTACGCGATCATCCGGCTCGAGACGGTGATCTTCCCGCGACCACAACTCAACGAGGTGCTGCTCGTCGTCGCCGCACTGACGATGGTGGTCGGGGTGCTCGGCGCGGTGTCGCAGACCGACGTGAAACGGCTGCTGTCCTTCACGCTGATCAGCCACATCGGCTTCATGGTGATGGGCGTCGGACTCGGCACCGTCGCGGGGACGGCGGCAGCGGTGTTCTACACGGTGCACCACATCGTCGTGCAGACCACGCTGTTCCTGGTGTCCGGTCTGATGGAGCGCGTCGGCGGGACGACCTCGACCCGGTCGCTCGGCGGACTGCTGAAGGCCGCACCGCTGCTGGCCGCCCTGTACCTGATCCCCGCGTTCAACCTGGGCGGGATCCCGCCGTTCTCCGGCTTCATCGGCAAGCTCGGCCTGTTCCGTGCCGCCGCCGAGGACGGTTCCCCGATGGCATACGTCACCATCGGCGCCGGCGTCGTCACCTCGCTGCTCACCCTGTACGCGCTCATGCGGGTCTGGGACGCCGCCTTCTGGCGGCCGAAGCCGGCGGCCGAGGCTGCCGCCCCGCACGCGACGAGTGCCGAACCGCACGCCCACCTGCGGTCGCCGGAACCGGCGCCGCTCACCGTCTCCGAGGAGACGGGTGAGGCGTACCACCCGGGAGGCTCGGTGACGGTCACCGACGCACCGCACGCGGCCACCGCCTCCAGTCCGACCACCGGCGCGACCGAGGCGGTCGGCGAGGCTCCCGAGAAGGTGCGCCTGCCGCGCATGCTCGTCGGCGTGACGACCGTCGCGGTGCTCGGGTCCGTCGCCCTGACGGTCGTCGCCGGCCCGCTCTACGGCTACGCGACCCGCGCAGCGGAGTCGCTGGAGTCGCCCGACCGCTACGTCCAGGCCGTGCTCGGAGGTGAGCGATGACCGACGTCCGCCGCATCTCGAACGCCAGGCGGATCGCACTGGCGTGGCGCTACGACGTGCCCTTGGTCGCGGGACTCACCGTGCTGTGGGCGCTGCTCTGGGGGTCGTGGACCCCGCTGACGCTGCTGTGCGGCATCGTCGTGGCGCTCATCGTCACCCAGGCGCTGCCGCTCCCGCCGGTCCCCCTGTCCGCACGGTTCTCGATCGTGCACGTGCTGCGGTTCCTGGCGGTCTGGTCCGGGCTCGTCGTCGTGGCGTCCTTCCGGGTCGCCTGGGTCGCGTTCCGTCTCCGGGGTGTGCGGCGGAGCTCGATCACGCTCGTGCAGCTGCACTCGACCTCCGAGATGACCTTCACCCTGGCCACCCTCGCGATCTCGCTCGTGCCCGGCTCGTACGTCGCCGACGTGGACCTGCGGCGTCGTCGCCTGCTGCTCCACGTGCTCGACACCGAGCGCCACGAGCAGGTCGAGGACGAACGCCGCGTCGCACTCCGGATCGAGGCCATGGTCATCCGCGCACTGGGATCCAAGCAGGACGTCTCCGAGCTGTCCGAGCCCCTGCCGGAGGTGACCCGATGAGCCCCGCCGTCGTCGTGATGGGCATCGCCGTCGCGCTCGTGCTCGCGCTCCTCGGGGCGACGTTCGCCCTCGCGGTGTTCCGCATCGTGCGCGGCCCGACGATCCTCGACCGCATGATCGGCTCCGACATGGTGCTGACCACCGTGCTCGTGGTGATCGCCGCCGCGATGGTCATCCGCCAGGACCTGACCGGCATCCCCGTGCTCGTGGTGATCTCGGCGACGAGCGTGTTCGCCACGGTCGCCGTGGCCCGGGCCGTCACGCCCTCGGCTGACCCGTCCGACGAGGGACTGACCGTCACCACCCCCGAGCGCGCCGAGGAGGACCAGTCGTGATCGAGATCATCGAGTCGTTCGTCGACGACGCCGGCATCCGGGCGTGGATCGCCATCGGGCTGCTGCTCGTCGGGTCGCTGCTGTCGCTCGGCGCCGGGGTCGGCATCGTCCGGTTCCCGGACCCGCTCGTCCGTCTGCACGCGATGGCGAAGCCGCAGGTGCTCGGGCTCGCACTCGCGCTGGCCGCCATCGTCGTCGCGGTGTGGACGTGGACGGCGTTCTGGGTCGTGCTGCCGATCATGGTGTTCCAGCTGTTCCTGGTGCCGGTGTCGACGCACATGATCGCCCGCGCCGGCCTGCGCGCCGACGACTACCGGCACGAGGACCTGCTCGTCGACGACACGGAGTCCTGACGCACCGACCTGACCGGCTGGAGGCCCGTGGCGGCGTCGCCACGGGCCTCCAGTCCGTCAGATGGTCACGTTCGCGGTCAGGCGGTCGCGACCCGACGCGGGAGCAGCAGGTTGCCGACCGCGGCGACCACGACGATCGCGGCGGAGACCGCCGGCAGCAGCATCGCGGCCGCGGTGCCGTGGTGCTCGGCGACGTCCCCGGTGATCGCGGAGGCGATGGACTGGCCGACGATGACGGCGGACCCGAGGATCGTCATGGTGGTGGCGGACCGGCCGACCGGTGAGCGGTTGGAACCGAGGCTGTACTGGGCGACCAGGGTCGGCCCGATCCCGATGCCCATGATCGCGAGGATGACGCCCGCGGCGACGACGGAGTCGGCGCTGGCGAACGCGATCGCACCGGCGAGGAGCACGACGCCGAACACGAGCCAGCGCCAGCCGAGGCCGAAGGCCCGGGGGAACGCTGCCGACCCGAGCGCCAACCCGGCGGAGCCGATGCCCATCAGGCCGTAGAGCAGGCCGGCCTGCGAGGCTTCGCCGTGGGTCTCCATGAACGCCGTCAGCGAGGTGAGCGTCGAGCCGAAGAACAGGCCGATGCCGAGGATGCCGACGACCACGACGACGAGCCGCGGACGCAGGAGCTGCCGCGCGGGTGCCTGCGTCGACTCCGCGTGCTGGCCGACCACGAGCTTGCCGGTCGGGTGCAGCGCGAACGCCGTCACGAACACGAACGTCAGGACCGAGGCGCCGGCGACGGCCACCCACGGGGCGATCGCGCTGGCGAGGATGCCGACCAGGAACGGGCCGATGATGAACACGGTCTCGTCGGCGGCGGACTCGTAGGCCATCGTGCCGCTGAGGGTCTTCTCGCGCCGCGCCGGGGCCATCCGCTGCCGGATGATCGCGACGAGCCGGGTGCGGGACATCGGGGCGACCTGCGGGGCCGAGGCACCGATGCAGAATGCGACCGCGAGGACGGCGAGGTCGGGCGCGGTGCCGCTGACGACGAACGGGAAGAACCCGAGCAGCGCCGCGTTCACCAGGCCGACGGGGACGAGCACCGCCCGCTGGCCGTAACGGTCCGCCGCGGCACCGACCATCGGGCCGAAGATCGCGGAGCCGATGCCGACGGCGGCGGAGTTGATGCCGCCGAGGGCGACGGAGTCACGGGCGGCGACGACGAGGGTCAGGACGCCGACCACCATCATCGCGAACGGGAGCCGGGCGATGAAGGCCACGGGGAAGTACCAGCGTCCGGCGAGGGAGACGAGTGAGCGGTCCGGAGCGGGCGGGGCGTCGGTGGAACGGGTCTGGAGCATCGGGGTTGTGCCTTCTCGGCCCGCCCGGTTCGGTGGCGGCGGACCCATCGGGTGCCGCCGTTGTCCGCCGGGATGCCGGCGGCCGGTAGATACACACTGCGTGTTGTCGAACGCTGTCGATGGTACCAACCGGCCGCCGCGCCCCGGAGGAGTTCGCTCCGGGCGCCGTCCCGGCGGTCAGCCGCGGCGCGGTCGCAGACCGTCGCCTGCGGCGCCGCTGTCCGACAGTTCGTGACCGGTCGGCGGGCGGCCCGCGACGGGTCGTGACCGGCCCCCGCGGGCCGGCCACGCGACGCGACGCGACCGGACGACGGACGGGAGGCGCGTGGCGGGGTGCCCCGCGCCTCCCGTCCGCCGCGCCGCGCGCCCAGGGCCCAGCAGCGGTCACGACCCCCCGTCGGCCGTGCGCCGTGCGGTCGCAGACCGTCGCCTGCGGCGCCGCTGTCCGACAGTTCGTGACCGCTCGGCGGGCGACCCGCGACGGGTCGTGACCGGCCCCCGCGGACCGGCCACGCGACGCGACGCGACCGGACGACGGACGGGAGGCGCGTGGCGGCGTGCCCCGCGCCTCCCGGCCGCCGCGCCGCGCGCCCAGGGCACCGCAGCGGTCACGACACCCCGTCGGCCGTGCGCGGTGCGGTCGCAGACCGTCGTCTGCGGCGCCGCCAGCCGACAGGTCGTGACCGCTCGGCGGGCGACCCGCGACGTGTCGTGACCGGTCAGCGGGGCCGGCCACGCGATGCGACCGGCCGAGGGACTGGTGCGGCGTGGGGCTCGGGTCAGGAGACCTCGCCCGCGCGGGCTCCCGCCCACAGGTCGACGTCCGTGATGCCGACCGAGTGCTCGTCGATGACGCGGAGCTCCTCGTCGGTGAACGACGTGTTCGACAGCGCGGCGACGTTGTCCTCGAGCTGCGACACCCGTGACGCACCGATGACGAGTGAGGTCACCCGCTCGTCGCGGAGTGCCCAGGCGAGGGCGAGCTGCGCGAGGGACTGTCCGCGCGCGGCCGCGACGTCGTTCAGGGCACGGAGGTGCTCGACGACCTCGGGCGTGATGCTCGACGCGTCGAGGGACTTGCCCGCTGCCGCGCGGGAGTCCTCGGGCACACCGTTCAGGTACTTGCCGGTCAGCAGCCCCTGCGCCAGCGCGGTGAAGCCGATGACGCCGAAGCCGAGCTCGCCGGCGGCGTCGAGCAGCCCCTCGGTCTCGATCCAGCGGTTGAGCATCGAGTACGAGGGCTGGTGGATCAGGAGCGGGGTGCCGAGGTCGCGGAGGATCTCGGCTGCCTGCCGACTGCGCTCGGCGTCGTACGACGAGATCCCGACGTACAGCGCCTTGCCCTGCTGGACCGCGGTGTGCAGAGCGCCCATCGTCTCCTCGAGCGGGGTCGAGGCGTCGAGGCGGTGCGAGTAGAAGACGTCGACGTAGTCCAGGCCGGTTCGCTGCAGCGACTGGTCGAGCGAGGCGAGCACGTACTTGCGCGAGCCACCGCCCTGCCCGTACGGTCCCGGCCACATGTCCCAGCCGGCCTTCGTCGAGATGACCATCTCGTCGCGGTAGGGCCGGAAGTCCTCGCGCATCAGCCGGCCGAAGTTCACCTCGGCGGCACCGTAGGGCGGGCCGTAGTTGTTCGCGAGGTCGTGGTGGGTGATCCCGAGGTCGAACGCCCGGCGGCTGATGGCGCGCTGGTTCTCGAAGGGCATGTCGTCCCCGAAGTTGTGCCAGTACCCCAGGGAGAGCAGCGGCAGGTCGAGGCCCGAGCGGCCGGTCCGGCGGTACGTCATCGAGTCGTAGCGGTCGTCACTGGCGATGTAGGTCATGGGACGAGCCTGGCACTCGATCGGGCCCTGACCTCGCATGCTTCGCTTCCCGGACCCATGATGGGTGCACGAGACCACGAGGAGACGACGATGGCACGGACGACGAAGACCGAGACCACCTTCACCGACGAGGAGCGCGCGGCGATGCAGGAGCACGCCGCGGAGGTCAAGCGCGCCCGCGGCACGAAGGGCACCAAGGCCGAGAAGGCGGCGGCCGACGCCGCTGCGGTCGAGGCGAAGATCGCCGAGATGCCCCAGCCGGACCGCGGTCTGGCGGAGCGCATCCACCGCATCGCGCTCGAGGTCGCGCCCGAGCTCGCGCCGAAGCTCTGGTACGGCATGCCCGCCTACGCCCGGGACGGCAAGGCGGTGTTCTTCTTCCAGGACGCCGCGAAGTTCAAGGCCCGCTACGCGACGCTCGGGTTCCAGGACTCGTCCGCGCTCGACGACGGCACGTTCTGGCCGACGTCGTGGGCGATCAGCCCGGAGTTCTCCGAGGCCGACGAGGCACGGGTCGCCGACCTGATCCGTCGCGCGGTCGGCTGACGGTGCTCGGGCTGGGCGCCGCTCCCGTCTTCGCCCTGCTGTTCCTGGTGCTGTACGTCCTGGGGCGGCGACGGGACCCGCGGATGCTCCGCAACGGGGTGTTCCTGACGGCGGCCGTGCTGTTCGGGCTCGCGACGGTCGTGGCCGTGCTGACCAGGGTGGTCCCCGGGTTCAGCCTGCTCGTCGCCGTGGTGCTGCTGCTCGTGCCGCTCGCCGTGGTGGTGCTCGGCGTCGCCCTGGTCGCGAACGGCCTGCAGATGCTCCGGGCCGAGGGACGCAGCGTCGGCAACCTGCTGTCGCTCGCCGCCGGGGTGGCGGTGTTCGTGCTGCCGGCGGTCGCCATCGCCCTGCTCGTCTCCGGCAGTGGCGAGGGCTTCACACTGTGGGACGGCACGAAGATCGCGGTCGCCGTGCTGATGGTGTTCGTCTGCGGGTACTTCGCGCTGTCGCTGGTCGCGTTCGCCCTGTACTCCGTGGTCTACGGGCGGACGCGGCACGGCATCGTCCCCGACACGATCGTGGTCCTCGGCTCCGGGCTCGTGCACGGCGAGGTCCCGCCCCTGCTGCAGAGCCGGCTCGACCGCGCGCTCGGCGTCTACCGCGCCGAACGAGCCGCCGGACGCCGACCGCTCCTCGTGCCGTCCGGCGGACAGGGCGACGACGAACCCCGCCCCGAGGGGACCGCGATGGCCGAGTACCTGGTGGCGCACGGTGCCGACGCGGACGACGTCGTCGCGGAGACCGCGTCGCGGAACACCCGCGAGAACCTCCGGTTCTCGCGGGACGTGCAGACGGCCGCCGGCCGGGACGGCCAGATGGTCGTGGTCACGAACAACTACCACGTGCTGCGGGCCGCGACCCTGGCCCGTCGCCTCGACCTGCCAGCCCAGGTCGTCGGCGCGCGCACGGCGGCGTACTACGTCCCGAGTGCGTTCCTGCGGGAGTTCGCCGCGGTGATCGTCGAGCACCGCTGGCTCAACGTGGTCGCCTGCACGCCGTTCGTGCTGTTCACCGGGTTCCTGCTCTGGGAGTCGTTCCAGCAGTAGGATCTCCACCATGGTCGAGATCCCGGCGCCGCGGCCGACCGACCTGCTGCCCATCGGCGAGATCGTCCGCCGCACCGGCGTCGCAGCCTCGGCCCTGCACTTCTACGAGCGCAAGGGCCTGATCCACCCGGAGCGCACCGACGGCGGGACGCGGATGTACCCGCGGCACGTCGAACGGCGGATCGCGATCATCCAGGTGGCCAAACGCCTCGGCATCCCGCTCAGCGAGGTCGCCGAGCAGTTCGAGGCCCTGCCCGCCGACCGCATGCCCTCGCTGCGCGACTGGAACCGGTTGAACGAACGGTGGCGCGCACGGCTGCGGGCCCGCCAGCTCGAGCTCGAGCGCTTGCAGCAGGAGATGACGCAGTGCATCGGCTGCGGGTGCGTCTCGCTCGGGGCCTGCTCGGTCGTGAACCCCGGTGATGCCCTGGGCGACGAGGGGCACGGTGCGCGTCGCCTGCTGCCGATCCAGGACGAGGGGGACGACGATGCCGCCGCCGCCGCCGAGGACGCCGTCGCCTAGCCCGCGCGGAGCCCGTCGTCGATCCGCTGCAGCAGCTCCAGCGCCTCGACCGCACCCCGCTCGTCGCCACCGAGGGCCGTGCGGAGCTTGCCGGACCAGTGCCGGTAGAGCCGGTCGACGCTCTCCTGGGCCAGGGCGGTCGAGTGCAGCTGCACGGTCCGGGCGTCCGCCGGGTCCTGGCGCCGCTCGACCATGCCCTTCGCCACGAGCGACCGGAGTGCGACGCTGAGGTTGCTGCGCTGCAGGGCGGTCGCCTCGGCGGTGGCGCTGGGCGAGGTGCCGGGGTTGCGGTTGATCCAGCGCATCACGAGCGCTTCGGTGCCGGTCAGCGGCACGATGTCGAGGGTCTCGGAGCCGTGTGGATCGATGTCACGCGCGATCCGGAGCAGGACGTCCGCGAACTCGGCGAGGACGTGGTCGGACACGGCGGAGTGCATGACCGTACTGTACCGATCTCCGGCGATGAGTTATGCTTTCATAACCATGACCACGGACACCGGAACCATCCGCGCGACGATCGCGACACCCACGACCAAGCAGCAGGGCATCACGACCGCGCTGCTCCTGGTGCTCGGCCTGCTCAGTGCCGTCGCCCCCTTCGCCACCGACCTGTACCTGCCGGCGTTCCCGCAGATGACCACCGAGCTCGGGGCGAGCGCCACCGCCGTCCAGCTCACCCTGACCGCGTTCCTGGTGGGCGTGACCGCTGGCCAGCTCGTGTTCGGTCCGCTGTCCGACCGGTTCGGCCGCGTGCCACCGCTCATCGCCGGTGCCGCGGTGTGCGTGCTCGCCAGCATCGCCGCGGTGCTCGCGCCGAACATCGGCGTGCTCATCGCGGCCCGCCTGCTGCAGGGCCTCGGCGGTGCGGCCGGCATGGTGATCAGCCGTGCGGTCATCTCCGACCTGGCGACCGGCAAGTCCGCCGCCCGCGCGTTCTCGCTCATGATGATCGTCGGCGGGGTCGCCCCGGTCGTCGCACCGCTGCTCGGCGGCCTGCTCACCGGTCCGATCGGCTGGCGCGGCCTGCTCTCGATCGTGCTCGGCCTGTCGGTCGTCATGCTCATCGCGGTCCTCGCCGTGATCCGCGAGACCCACCTGAAGGAACACCGCGACACCCTGCGCGAGGAACGCCGTGGCTCGGGCTCGGCCCTGCGTGCCCTGCGCTCCCGCACGTTCCTCGGCTACACCGCGGTGTTCGGCTTCGCGTTCGCCGTGATGATGGCCTACATCTCCGCGTCGCCGTTCCTGTACCAGGACATGATCGGCTTCGGCACGGTCGGCTACGGCCTGGCCTTCGGGCTGAACGCCCTGGCGCTGATGGGCGTCAGCATCCTGTCCGCCAAGCTCACCGCGACCCGTTCGGTCACGGGCGTGCTGTCGCTCGGCATCGTGCTGGTGCTCGCGTCGACCGTGGCGTTCGCGCTGCTCGTCGTGTCCGGGGCGCCGGTCATCTGGCTCGCCGTGCCGCTGTTCACCGCGGTGGGCTCGCTCGGCCTGGTGCTCGGCAACGCCACGGCACTCGCCCTCGGTGCCGTGCCCTCGGCCGCCGGCAGCGCCTCGGCCGTGCTCGGTGCCCTGCAGTTCGGGCTCGCGGCGCTCGTGTCCCCGCTCGTCAGCATCGGCGGCTCGGACACCGCGGCGCCGCTGGCGATCGTGATGCTCGCCGCCGCCGTGGTGGCCGTCGTGGCGCTGCTCGCGGCGCGGGGCCGGACCAGCCGGACCAGCACGCTCAGCTGACCCGAAAGGACACCGGCCGCTGACCCGGAACGGCACCGCCCGCTGACCCGGAACGACACTGTCGACGTCGTACGACATCGACAGTGTCGTTCCGCGTCGACCAGACCGCCCCCGACCCAGCCCCTGTCTCTTATACACATCT
>NZ_QKLH01000024.1:0-34667 GCF_003224215.1 Curtobacterium sp. MCLR17_043
CGACCAGGCACGAGGTCAATCAATAAATTGGCATTGACAATGTGCACGCTGTTGAGTTCTCAAGGACCAGACGCACTCCCCGCTCGACCCCGAAAGGTTCCGCCAGAGAGGCATTCGTCTTGTTCCACCGTCGGACACGTCGAATCACTTCGACTTCTTCGGGGGGATGTTGCCTGAGCGGGACCCCGTCCGGACTGCGCATCCAGGGCTTGCACCCTGTGACCGTCTCGGCCGTTCCGTTCTCCGCCTCAGCGGCAACGAGTGATTACTTTACACACGCCCCGGGGGCCCTGCCAACCGTCGTCCCTCCCGGGCGTGTCGCAGTCGGGTGAACGGTGCGTGTCCCCCGGGTTTCCGGGGATCGACGGGGTGGGCGTGACCCCGGGAACGACGGAAGGCACGGTGCGAACCCGCACCGTGCCTCCCGAACGAACGAACCGGGCCGACTTACTCGGCCGCAGCCAACTGCCCGCACGCCCCGTCGATCTCCTTGCCGCGGGTGTCGCGCAGGGTCGTCGGGATGCCGGCGGCGTTGAGTCGGCGGACGAACTCGTCCTGCACGTGCACCTCGGACGAGGTCCACACCGAGCCCGGCGTCGGGTTGAGCGGGATCGGGTTGACGTGCACCCAGCCCTTGCCGCGCTTGTTGAGCTTCTCGGCGAGCAGGTCCGCTCGCCAGGCGTGGTCGTTCATGTCCTTGATGAGCGCGTACTCGATCGAGACACGACGGCCCGTCTTGACGTAGTAGTTGTGGGCGGCGTCGATCGCCTCGTCGGCCTTCCAGCGCGAGTTCACCGGGATGAGCTCGTCGCGGAGCTCGTCGTCGGGAGCATGCAGGGACAACGCGAAGGTGAGCGGGATCCCTTCGTCCGCGAGCTTGATCATCGCCGGCACGAGTCCGACGGTCGACACCGTGATGCCGCGGGCACTCATGCCGAGACCGTTCGGCTGCGGTGCGACCATCAACCGCACGGCGTCCATCACCCGCTTGTAGTTCGCGAGCGGCTCCCCCATGCCCATGAACACGATGTTCGTCACGCGCTCGGCGTCGACGCGGTCGTTGCCGCCCTTGCGGGGATCACCCCCGAGCTCACCAGCGGCGATCGCGGCGTTGGCCCGGACGATCTGCTCGATGATCTCGGCGGTGGACATGTTGCGGGTCAGCCCCGCCTGGCCGGTGGCGCAGAACGGGCAGTTCATGCCGCACCCGGCCTGGGACGAGACGCACAGGGTGATGCGGCCCGGGTAGCGCATGAGGACCGACTCGACCAGGGCGCCGTCGTGCAGCTTCCAGAGGAACTTGATCGTGTCGCCGTTGTCCGTCGCCAGCCGCCGGGTCTCGGTGAGGAGCGGCGGCAGCATCCCGGCGACGAGCTGCTCCCGCTGGGCGGCGGGCAGGTCGGTCATCTTGGCCGGGTCGGACGTGTAGTGCTGGAAGTAGTGGGTCGCGAGCTGCTTGGCGCGGAACCCGGGCAGGCCGAGTTCCTTCACGCGGGCCTCGCGTTCCTCGGCCGTCAGGTCGGCCAGGTGCACGGGCGGCTTGCCACGCTTCGGGGACGCGAACTGCAGCAGCGGGCGACCGTCGGTGTCGGTGGCCTGCTTCCAGCCCTCGGTGCGCGGGCGCACCTGCGGACGAGCAGACTGCTGCTGTTCGAACGGGGTGCGGGTGTCGGAAGCCATCACTCCAGGATACGGGAGGCCCGTGATCGGTGGGGACGCCCCGTCCGGGTGGTCCTGGTGGTCACCACCAGGGCCGCGCCACGGCTGGTCGGGTCAGCTGCCGGCGGGCAGGACACGCGCGAAGTGGTGCGCCGCCGAGTACATCGGGACGATGTCGACGACCTCGCCCGGGTGCGGTGCCTGCAGGACGAGTCCCTGGCCGAGGTACAGGCCGACGTGGTCCTCGTCGTCGTACACGACGAGGTCGCCCGGCAGTGCCTCGGACTCGGGGATCGTGGTGGCGACGGCGTCCTGCGTCGGCACGTAGTGCACGAGCTGGATCCCCACGGCCTGGTACGCGACCATCGTGAGCCCGGAGCAGTCGATGCCCTCGTGGCTCGCGCCGCCCTCGACGTACGGGTCCCCCATGTACTGCAGGGCGGTCTGCACGATCGTGGCCCGGTCGCCGCCGGCCGAGAGTGCGGCGGACAACGCGGACTGTGCCTGCGCGGTCGTCACCCCGAAGCGGAGGTCGAGCGTCGGGTACGACACGATCGTCGTCGTCGTGGTCATGCCGTCGGTGGAGACAACCGGAACCTGGACGTCGTGCGCCACGGTGAAGGTCTGAGCGGCCTGCGCCGTGGTCGTGCCCGAGCGGGTGTCCGCGGGCAGGGTGTCGGCGTTCGCGGGCAGGGCGAGCGTCAGGCTCGAGGTCACCGCGATCGCGGGGGCGAGCAGGATCGCGGCACGCTTCGCGTTGGCGGAACGACGGATGTGCCGCGGGTCGACGGCGCGCTCGGCACGCAGGGTGGCGGTCCGGCTCAGCACCGCACTGCCGGCCGACGACGCGACGGGGGCGGGACGCGGCTGCATCCGCACGGTCCGGGCCGGCTTCGGGTGCTCGACGAAGGTGGAGCGGGCGGCCGCGGGGCCGAGGGCCGAGCGGCGACCACGGGGACGGGACTGCTGCGTGTCCGGCGTCAGCGGCGCGGGGTCGACCGCGGGGTGCGTGTGCGTTCGCGCGGGCTGACGGTCGTCGGCTGCTGCAGGCAGGGTGTGGCGTCCCATGGGTCCTTCCGGGTCGGGACCACTCGGCGGTCCGGAAAGTAACGTATTGGTCACGACGGTGCTCGCGGCTGGGCAGCGCCGGAGTGTTCCTGCGGCTGGTCACAGGAACGAGCACCGCTCGCAGGCCACTCCGACGGCACGCACCGGCGTTCCGGAGCCGGCCCGCGGCGGTGGACCCGGGCTCAGACCGGCGTGACCCGCATGACGGCGGCGATCCGGGCCTCCCGGTCGGCGGCCAGGCGGTCGAGGCGAGCCGACAGCGCGACGACCGATGCGTCCACCGGGCTGTCCCCCGAGATGTCCCCCGGGATCGGGACACCGGCGCGCACCGCGAGTGGCAGGACGCCCGCCCAGACGGAGTGGTCCTCGCCGTCGGCCGGGTCCTCGCCGACACCGTGGGCGCGGACCTTGACGCTCGCGCGGTCGAGGGGCAGCTGGAGGACCTGGGTGGCGCGGACCTCCTTCGCGGTCATCTCGCGCACCTCGGCTCGGCGGCCCGGCAGGAGGTGGTCGGCCACCTGCCAGAGGGCTTCGGCGCGGAGGTCGGTCGGCACCACGGTCGCGCGCCCGGCGATCATCGCGCTGCGGTAGTTCGCTGAGCTGTCGTTGGTCGAGCGTGCGAAGACGAGGCCGTCCAGGTGGGTGACGGTGGCGGCGACCGGGACGCCCTCGGCGCCGGCGTCGAGGAACAGACCGCCACCGGTCGAGCCGTGCAGCAGCAGGACGGGACCGTCGCCGAGGTCCCCGACGGCGCAGAGGAACGGCAGGACGACGGGGTGGCCGCCGCGGACGATGCCGACGTGGGCGAGGTGGGCCTCGGCGAGGATCGCGCGCAGGACGGCGGGGTCGTCGGACTGGCGGTCGCGCAGGCGGCGGACGCGGAGCGAGGGGTCGTCGGCGGTCGGTTCTGGTTCGGGGCTCGAGGTGGGCATGTCGTCACGCTAGGGTCACCAGTGGTCCGGCACCTGGACCAGATCGGGGCGATCGCGGTGGACCAGTCGAGCAAGGTGTCCGGTGTGGTGGCACGGGTGCGTGGGATGGTGCACGACGGCACCCTGCGCGAGGGCGATCCGTTGCCGTCGACGCGGGCGCTGGCGGCGGAGCTCGGGGTGGCCCGGGGCACGGTCGTCGCGGCGTACGAGCAGCTCGACGGCGAGGGGTACCTGCGGACGCGGCACGGTGCCCTCGCCCGGGTCGCGGCGAGTGTGACGGTGGACGCGGGCATGACGCCGGATTCGGCTCCGGTCGGCGCCCGCTCCCCCGATCCGGACGGTCCGGACCCGACGTCCTCGCTCATCGACTGCCGTCCGGGCATCCCCGCCGTCACCGCCATCCCGCAGCGGGACTGGCGGGCAGCCTGGCACGCAGCGGCGTCGGCACCGCTCCGGAACGCGATCGCGGACCCGCTCGGCTCCCCCGACCTGCGCGCACAGGTCGTCGCCCAGCTCGGCCTGACCCGCGGGTTCACGACGTCGGTCGACCGGGTGCTCGTGACCGCGGGGACCTCGGAGGCGCTGTCGCTCGTCACCGAGGCGCTGCGGGGGCTGCTGGGTCGCGCTCCCGTCGTCGCCGTCGAGGACCCCGGCTACCGCACCGGACACCGTGCGGTCACGAGTGCGGGCGGGTCCCTGGTGGGCGTCCCGGTCGGCGAAGACGGCCTCGACCTCGACGCACTCGAGGCCGCCGGACCGGTCGACGCCGTCCTGGTCAGCCCGACGCACCAGTACCCGCTCGGGTCGGTGATGCCCGTCGCCCGGCGCCGGCGGCTCCTCGCCTGGGCCGCCAGCACCGGCACCGTGGTGGTGGAGGACGACTACGACTCCGAGTTCCGGCACCGCGGCACGCCCGTGCCCGCGCTGGCCGCGCTCGACGCCGAGGGTGTGGTGCTGCACGTCGGCGGCTTCTCGAAGACCCTCGACCCCCGGCTGCGCTGCGCGTACGTCGTGCTGCCGATGGTCGCAGCGACCGGTTCCCCGGTGACGGAGGCGGTGCTCGCCGCTCGTCGGGCTCGGGGCGCGGTCGTCGCCGAACCGGTGCAGGCCGCGCTCGTGCACCTGCTGCGGACGGGTGCGCTGCGGCGACACCTGGGTCGGGTCCGGCGGGACTACACGCACCGCCGGGCCCGGATTGCGGCTCGGCTCGGCGGCGTCGCCGGCCTGGAGGCTCGTGCTCTGAACGGCGGGCTGCACGCGGTGGTCACGTGGTCGGGTCCGACCACCGGGGCGGAGATCACGCGTCGACTGGCGGACGCCGGGGTGCTCGTGGCGTCGCTCGAGGAGTACGGGCTCGCTCCCGGCAGCACGCCGCCGGGCATCGTGTTCGGCTACGGCGCCGTGACACTGCCGGAGCTCGATCGGGCGCTCGACGCCCTGGTGACGGCGGTCACGGGACCCTGATCAGGGTCGTCAGCCGCCGTACTGGGCGGTGCCCACGACGTTCGACCCGGCACCCCGGCACGCGGTGATCAGGGTCCGCCCGACGAGTTCCCACTCGGGAGTCATCTCGAGCGCCGGCCCGGACTTCGGTGCGGGGTGCGCGTCGAGGTACTCGTGCGCGTAGTCGATCGCGTCGTCGAGCTCCTCGTCGTTGCTCGACAGGTGCTCGTAGCCGAAGCGTTCCGCCGCGATCAGTGCCTGGTACTGCGCCTCGGAGAGATCGCCCTGGCTCCGCCCGACCGTCGCGTTCAGCGAGATGGTCGTCAGCGCACTGATCTGGCCGCAGATCGCCGCAGCACTCCGGTCCTCCTCCATCGGGTCCGTCGCGCCGCCCGCGGGCTGGGCGTCCGAGGTCTCCGAGGTCGCCTTCGGAGTCGACGTCGGCCGCGCCGCTGCGTCGGCGCCGGCCGAGCAACCGGCGAGCGAGCCGGACACGAGGACCGCGCTCACGACGACGAGGGGCAGTGCGGACCGGAAGGAGACCATGGACGACATCGTGGCAGCGCCGTGGTGCCGTTCGCGTCGTCGTGTCCCGATCGAGACCTCGCCGAGACCGGATCGTGAGCTTGCGTCAGCGGGAGTCGGCGGTGCCGTTCTTCCGGGCGTTCACGAGGTCGGCGAGCGAGGGTTCTCCGGCGTCGCCGGGCAGTGCGTGTCCGCGACGGGCGGCCTTGCGGACCTGTCGGTAGGTGGTGACGTGCAGGGGGTCCACGCCGTCGGCGGACTCGTAGTTCGACGGGGCGGTGGTGGTGGGTGATTCGGTCATCGCGACGGACGGTACGCGTGCCGGGAGCCGCGGAACCACGTGCTGCGTTCCGCGGCCAAACGGCGGGCGTGGCACGGCCTGACGGGGCCGCCCCGGGCCTCCAGGGCGGTGTGGCGGGTTCGGCGGCGGGCGGGACCTCTCCGCGGAAGCGACAGACCTCGTCATCGCTGCGGCGACTGTCCCGTCAGGGCGACAGTGTGCCGCGAACGTTCGGTGGAACACTGTCGCTTTCGCAGGACAGGCAGGGCGTGAGGCGGGTCAGAGGCTCGTCATGCCGCCGTCGACGCGGAACTCCGCTCCGGTGGCGTAGGACGACTCCGGGCTGGCCAGGTAGACCATGATGCCGGTGACGTCGTCGGGGGTGCCCGGGCGACCGAGCGGGGTGCGGGCGACGATCGCGGCTCGGGCCTCGGGGTCACCGGAGATCGCCGACACGAGGCCGGTCTCGGTGTAGCCCGGCACCACCGTGTTCACCCGGATGCCGTCCCGCGCGTAGGCCATCGCGGTCGCCCGGACGAGTGCGTGGATGCCGCCCTTGGTCGAGGAGTACGCCGCGAAGTCGGCGCCCTCACCGTTCAGGCCGGTCGGCGACCCCGTGGCGATGACCGACCCGCCGGTGCCGCCCGCGAGCATCGCCCGGACGGCGTGCTTGATCGTCAGGAACGTGCCGGTGAGGTTGACCGCGACCGTGCGGTCCCAGGTCTCGAGCGACAGGTCGGCGACCTTCGCGTCGTGGCCGAACAGCTGCACACCGGCGTTCGCGACCACCACGTCGGGGGTCGCACCACGGTGGGCCAGGTCGGCGAATCCGGCAGCCACGCTCGCCTCGTCGGCGATGTCCATCGTCAGGCCGATTGCGGCCGGGCCGGCTGCGGCGGCGGCACCGGCGGCCGCGCCGGCGTCGCGGTCGGCGTAGACGACGGAGGCCCCCTCGGCCACGAAGCGGTCGGCGATCGCGCGGCCGATGCCGGACCCCGCTCCCGTGACGAGTGCGGTCCGGCCGTCGAGTCGTGCGGTCATGTGGGACTCCGTCCTCGGAGCAGCGCTGCTCCGTCACCCTCATCATTGCCCAACCGGTTGACCGGTGCTAGGCATGCACCATGACTGCGACGTCGAACGACGAGATCGTGTCCGTCGGGCCCTGGCGTCTGGCCCTGCGCGGAGCCGAACTCGCCGACGTCGCGTTCCGGGAGACGCTCGTCCTGCGCGCCGTCCGGTTCGTCGTCCGCGACCACGACTGGCGTACGGCCGACGACACGGTCTCGACACGGACGGTGGACGGCGACGAGGGCCGCATCCGCATCGAGACCAGTGCACGGTACGACGGCGTCGAGGTCGTGCGCGCCGTCCTCGAGGTCACGCTCGACGACGACACCCTGCGGGTCGCCGCGGTCGGGACGGTCACGCGGGCCTTCCGCCGCAACCGCGTCGGGCTCGTCGTCCTGCACCCGCCGACTCTGGCCGGGCAGCCGCTCACGGTGCGGCATCCGACCGGTGGCAGCACCGCGACGGCGTTCCCGTTCTGGATCGCGCCGCACCAGCCGGCCGTCGACGTCGCCGGGCTCGACTGGGCGGTGGGCGCGACCGCGCTGTCGCTCGACCTGACCGGCGACGTGTTCGAGACCGAAGACCAGCGCAACTGGACCGACGCCTCGTTCAAGACGTACTCGACGCCGCTCGCCGAGCCGTTCCCGATCGCCCTCTCACCGGGGACGACGGTCCGTCAGGGGCTCACCCTGCGTGCAACGGCGGTCGGTTCGGCAGGTGGTCCGGGCACCCGGTCGGGAGGCGCGGCCTCCCCCGCCCCGGACCTCGCGGCGCTCGACGGGCCGGGTCCCGGTGCCGTGGTCACGCCGCCGCCGACGCTCCAGCTGCTCGCGGGTTCGGCGCCGGTCGCTGCGCGCCCGGACGACGCCGACCTGCTCCGCGGGTTCCCGATCCTGGTCGAACCGGTCCTCGGTGCCCTGAACGTCGAGGCGGTGCTCGCCTCGGCCCGGCGGGACGCGGGTGGTGCACCCCTGGACGTCCGGTTCGTCACCGACGACCCGGCACTGCTGCGCGCGGCGATCGACGCGGTGCTCGACGGCGGGCCGGTGGCTCGCGTCGGGGCGTTCGACCCGGTGTCGCACGTGACGACGCCGGCGCTGCAGCGGGCACTGCGCGAAGCGGTGGCAGCGGTCGCCGCACTGGAGGTCGTCGCCGGCACCCGGGCCCACTTCACCGAGCTGAACCGGTCGATCGCGGTGTTCTCGGGCTGGGACGGCCCCCTGACCTGCAGCGTGACGCCGCAGATGCACGACCGGTCGCCCGAACAGGTGACCGAGTCGATCCGGATGCAGCGCTGGGTGGTGACCAGCGCCTCCAGGCTGGCCGCCGGCAGGGCGCTGCACGTCGGACCGGTGACGCTGCGGCCACGGTTCAACGCGGTGGCGACGGCGCCGACCCGGGTCGTGACGGACGCGACCGTCGAGCACGGGTACGGGCCGGAGACCGTTCCGGACGCGACCGACCCGGCGCAGCACACGCCGGCCGCCGCGCGGTGGTTTGCCGACGCGGTGCGGGCGCTGACCGTGCCGGGCGTGGCCTCGATCACGCTGACGGAGGCGTGGGGGCCGCGCGGGTTCGTGGCCGCCGACGGCACGGGGAACGCCCCGCCGGAAGGGGGTCGGCGGGGCGTTCCGGTCCGGGCGCGCTGACGGGTCGGCGCGGTGGTCGGTGGCGGTCCGGATCAGCGCCGGACTGCGTCGATCTTGAGCATCTTCGCGATGACCGAGTCGAGCTCGCTGTCGTCGAAGACCTGCTTCCAGTCCTCCTTGATGAGCTTCTCGCGGCCGTAGCCCATCGCGATGTGGCAGGCGTCGGAGAACGGGTTCGAGCCGCGCAGGCCGTTGGTCAGCGCGATCCACGTGTGGCCGTAGAGCATGGCGCGGGCGGCCTCGCGGGGCACGCCGACACCGGTGACGGTCTCCTCGAGGGCGTCGTTGAGGAAGTCGCCGATCATGCAGGCGATGGTCTCGACCAGGGTCGGCTCGAGCACGGCCAGCTGCTTCACCGTGACCCAGTGCACCTGGATGACCGGGGCGTACATCGTGGTGATGACGGCCTCGGCGACGGCCTTGGCGCGGTCGCCCTCGTCGCCGAGCGACTCCGAGGCGTCGAAGGCCGCGATGACCTCCTGCGGGGCGGCGATGCCACCGAAGGTGTCGTCCCACTCGGCCTTGGTGGTGCGCTCGAGGAACACCGACGGGTGGCACGGGTGCGCCACGGCGTAGTGGACGTCCTCGCGCTTGGCGAGGAGACCCGCGTAGGCGGCGGCCGGGTCGAGCGTCAGGATCGACGCGCCGGGCTTCATGACGGGGACGAGCTGCTCCGAGATGGTGCCGAGCAGGACGTCCGGGACGGCGAGGATGACGACGTCGGCGGCCTTCGCCGCGTCGAGGCTGTCGGTGATCTCGCGGCCGAGGGCCTGGATGCGCTCCTGGCCGGCGGGCGAGGCCTCGCTGTACAGGGTGGTGTACTCGCTCTTCGCGAAGTTGTTCGAGACGCGGGTGCCCATCTTGCCGCCGGCACCGATCACGGCGACGGTGACGTCGGCCGTGCCGGATCCGGCAGCGACGGTGTGGGTGGTGGTGACGGTGTCGGTCATGATTCCTTGCTCCTGATGTACTCGATGGTGTGTTCGGTCCACGCCGCTTCGATGCGGGTGGTGGTCTGTGCGGGGGTCTCCCCCGGCAGGGGTTCGGCGCCGGCGTGCTCGTGCTGCCACGGCAGCCAGAACTCGATGACGCGGTTGATCCCCCGGGCGTCGGGCTCGATCGCGGCGCGGACGGCGTCGTGGTCGAGGATCCCGGTGCCGATCGGGACGCCGGTGTACTGGAACCCGACCCAGCCCGGTGAGCGGGTGAAGGCGGAGTCCTTGACGTGCCAGTTGACGACGTGCGGGGCGGTCATCGCCACGACGTCGGCCGGGTGTTCGAGCCGGGCGACGGTGTTCGCCGGGTCGAGGCAGATGCCGAGGTGGTCGGAGCCGATCGCCTGGACGACGGCGACGAGGTCGGCGGTGGCGACGACCTCGTAGGTCTCCAGCGCGAGGGTCACGCCCGCGCGCTCGTAGGCGGGGAGCGCCTGCCGCAGGCGTCGTTCGGTCTCGGCCGCGTCGGGCTGGTCGTCGCCGCTCGTCCACATGCTCCGCACGAGGGTCGCGCCGAGCTGCTGTGCGACGTGCAGGTACCGGGCGAGGTGCTCCGGCCGGGTGCCGCGGGTGCCGACCTCGAGCGTGAGACCGAGGTCGGCGGCCAGGGACCGGATCGAGGCCAGGCGCTCGTCGGTCGCGGTGTCGAGCGGCAGGTGGTCGCAGATCTGGAACAGGTCGACGCCGTCGTGGGTCGCGGCGTCGCGCAGGGCGTCGTCGAGGGACATCGGCGACGGGACGCGGTCGGACATGCGCCAGAAGTAGGCGTAGGTGGAGAGGCCGAGCAGGGAGGTCACGCCGGTGCTCCGTCCTGCGTCGCGTCCAGCGCCTCGGCTTCGTCGAGGATCGTGCGGATCGCCTCCGGGTCGTGGGCGAAGCGGCCGAGGAACAGCCCGCCGATGCGTCCGGCACCGCGGGTCAGCAGGCCCGGGCCGGCACTGCCGCCGTAGATCGCGGCGGAGCCGGCGAGCTCCGGCCGGGTCGCCAGGTGCTGCTCGATGCCGGCCAGGACCGCGACGATGTGCTCGTCGGGCGCGGGCTGCGGGGCGCCGATCGCCCACACCGGCTCGTACGCGGCGATGAGCGGTCCGGCCAAGCCGTCGGCGGTCGCAGTGGCGGTGAAGCGGTCGAGCTGCGCGGTGACCTCGGCGATTGCTGCCGCGGGGTCGCCGTCGGCGGCGCGCTCGGTCTCGCCGATGCAGACGAGGGGCCGCAGGTGGTTGCGGTACGCCGCGTGTACCTTCCCGGCGATCTCGTCGTCCGTCTCGTGGAACAGTTCGCGTCGCTCGGCGTGTGCGATCTCGACGAGGTCGACCCCGATCTCACGGAGTTCGGCGCCGGAGACCTCGCCGGTGAAGGCGCCGCTGTCCGCCCACGCCAGGTCCTGGGCGCCGAGCGTCACGGGGGCGTCCCCGATCACCGCACGGACCGGGACGAGCGACGGGAACGTCGGCACCACGAAGAGCTCGACCGCGCCGGACCGAACCGCCGGGTGGCTCCGGGCGATGTCGGCCACGGCGGCCGCCCACTCGAGCGTCCGGGCGTGCGAGAAGTACATCTTGAGCGACACCCCGATCGTCACCGGGGCGGCCGCCGTGGTCGCGGGCATCAGGCGTCGGTCCCGACCGGGGCGGAGCCGTCGTAGGCGCAGATCGCGTTGACCTTCTCGGCGCTCGCGCTCGTCTGGTCGAAGGTGTAGCCGAGCCACTCCTTCGCCATCCGGCGCGCGACCTCGACCCCGACGACGCGCTGCCCCATGCAGAGGACCTGGGCGTCGTTCGACAGGATCGAGCGCTCCACCGAGAACGAGTCGTGCGCGGTCACGGCGCGGATGCCGGGGACCTTGTTCGCCGCGATCGCGACACCGAGGCCGGTGCCGCAGATCAGGATCGCGCGGTCGGCCTCGCCGTTCGCCACCAGACGGGCGGCGTCGACGGCGACGTGCGGGTAGGCGGTGTGACCGTCGGCGTCCACGCCCACGTCGACGACCGAGGCCACGCGGGGGTCCTTCGCGAGGTCGGCCTTGATGACCTCTTTGTAGTCGAAGCCGGCGTCGTCCGAACCGACGACGATGCGGAACTGCTGCTCACTCATGCGGGTGTGCCTTTCGTGGTGGGGGTCAGGCGGGGACGGCGATGGTCGCCAGGACCGCGGCGGTGATGAGCGCGAAGGAGATCGCGCCGGCATCCGGGGTGCCGACGGCGTCCTCGCCGTGGGTGCGGGCGCGGCCCATCCGGGGCAACAGATCGGCCGTGGCGTCCGCCGCGGTCTGTGCTGCAGCCGAGGCGGCCGACCAGGCGTCGACGAGTTCGTCGCCTGCGTCGACCCGGGCGGAGAAGACCTGGTCGAACGGCACGAGCGCGTCGACCATCGTCTTGTCGCCGGGGACGGCCCCGAATGCCAGGACGGCTTCGGTGGCGGCGTGCACCGCGCTCTGGACGGTGGCGGGTGTCGGACGGGACTCGTCCCCGAGGACGCGACCTAGTGCCTCCAGGGCGGCACCCCAGATCGCACCGGACGTCCCACCGGCCTTGTCGGACCAGGCGTCTCCGGCGATCGCGAGGACCGAACCGGCGCCGGCGCCACGCGCGGCGGCGTCCTGCGCCGCACGGTCGGCGGCGGTGGAGCCGCGCTGCATGCCGATGCCGTGGTCGCCGTCCCCGGCGACGGCGTCGATGCGGCCGAGCTCGTCGGCGTGGTCGTCGATGGTGGCGCGGATCGCGGAGATCGCGCTCGCAATGCGGACTGCTGCGGCCTGGGACTCCTCGGTGCCGGGCGTCACGGGCACGACCACGCCGGCTTCGAGCACCTCGACCGGCACCGGCTGCTGCGGGACGGCGCCGCCCTTGCGGTACGCGGGGGCGTCGGCGGGAGCGGCCCAGAGCTGCTCGAGTTCGTCGTCGAGCCAGAACAGGGTGAGCGAGACGCCCGCCATGTCGAAGCTGGTGACGAGTTCGCCGACCTCGGGCTCGACGACGACGATGCCGGCGTCGGTGAGCTTCCGCTGGACGGCGCCGAAGACGACGAAGAGTTCCTCGTACTTGACGGAGCCGAGGCCGTTGAGGATCGGGACGACGCGGGGGGTGGCGGGTGCTGTTGCGGTGTCTGGTGCGGTGACGGTGCCGGTGCCGGTGCCGGTGCCGGTGCCGTCGGGTCGCTCGGTGAGGAGTTTGTCGACGAGCAGGTCGGCCAGGCCGTCCGCGGTGGGGACGTCGGCCTCGGCGATGCCGCGTTCGCCGTGGATGCCCATGCCGATGGCCATGCGCCCCTCGGGGACGGTGAAGAGCGGCTCGTCGGCGCCGGGCAGGGAGCAGCCCGAGAACGCGACGCCGAAGCTGCGGGTGCGGTCGTTGGCCCGGGCCGCGATCGCGGTGACCGCGTCGAGGTCGTCGCCGCGTTCCGCGGCCGCGCCGGCCACCTTGAACACGCAGAGGTCCCCTGCGATGCCGCGGCGCTTGTGTGCCTGGTCGGCGGGCGCGGACGCGACGTCGTCGGTCACGCGGACCGTCCGGACGTCGATGCCCTGTGCCTCGAGTGCCCGTGCCGCCGCGTCGAAGTTGAGGACGTCGCCGGCGTAGTTGCCGTAGCTCAGCAGCACGCCGCCGCCGTGCTCGGACGCCTTCGCGACCGCGGTGACCTGCTGGGCGCTCGGGCTGGCGAACAGGTTGCCCATCGCGGCACCGGCCGCCAGGCCGTGCCCGACGAGGCCGCCGAAGGCCGGGTAGTGGCCGGAGCCACCGCCGACGACGAGCGCGACGGTGCCCTCGGGGCTGGTGGTGGAGCGGGCGACCCCGCCGTGCACCTTGCGCACCCGGGCGTGGTTGGCGGCGACGAAGCCGTCCACCATCTCGTCGGCGAAGTCCGCCGGGTCGTTGAACAGGCGGGTCATGCGCCGGCCTCCTTCGCGATGGCGGTCGGTCCGTCCGTGGCAGCGACCGCGGTGTCGGCTTCGGATGCCGCGGCGGCCGCTTCGTTGCGCTTCGTGTTCCGGCCGAGCACGAACATGAGCACGCTCGACAGCACCATGAAGAACCCGACGATGAACATCGGCACCTGGTACCCGCCGGTCCACTCGCTGACCGCACCCGTGATGTACGGGGCGGCGAACCCACCGAGGTTGCCGACGGTGTTGATGAGGGCGACCCCCGCGGCTGCGGCGGCACCGGTCAGGAACTGCGTCGGGACCGTCCAGAAGTTCGGCAGAGCCGCGAAGATCGCACACGCGGTGATCGCGATGACCGCGACGGTGGCGGCCGGGCTGTTCATGTAGAGCGCGACCGGGATGCTCAGGCCACCGACCAGGGCCGGGACGGCGATGTGCCAGACCCGGACGCCACGACGGAAGGCGTCACGCGACCAGAAGTACAGGACGACCGCGGCCGGCACGTACGGGATGGCCGTGATGAGGCCCTTCTGGAACAGGTCGAACGTGGTGCCGAACTGCTCCTGGAAGCCGTCGATGATCGTCGGCAGGAAGAAGCTGAGCGCGTAGAGGCCGTAGATGAAGCCGAAGTACACCGCGGCGAGCATCCAGACGCGGCCGGAGCCGAAGGCCGCACGCAGGCCGCCCTTGCCGTGGCCGTCGCCGCCGCCCTTCGCGGCGCTCTCGGCAGCGAGCGTCGTCTCCAGCCAGACCTTCTCGTCCTCGTCGAGCCACTTCGCCTGCGACGGCTTGTCCTTGAGGACGAAGAGGCACAGGACGCCGACGATGATCGCCGGGATCGAGACGCAGAGGAACATGAAGCGCCATCCGGCCAGGCCGCCGAGGATCCCCTCGTGGGTCATCAGCCAGCCGGCGAGCGGGGAACCGATGACGCTCGTGAGCGGCTGCGCCAGGTAGAACAGCGCGAGCATCTTGCCGCGGTGCCGTGCCGGGACCCAGGTCGACAGGAACAGGATCGCGCCGGGGAAGAAGCCGGCCTCGGCGATGCCGAGCAGGAAGCGCAGGCCGACGAGCTGCGGGTAGTTCTGCACCCACGTGAAGAGCAGGGACACGATGCCCCACGTGATCATGATGCGGGCGAGCCAGATCCGGGCGCCGAACTTGTGCAGCGCCAGGTTGGAGGGCACCTCGAGCACGAGGTAGCCGATGAAGAACACACCGGACGCGAAGCCGAACTGGGCGGCGGTCAGGCCGAGGTCGGCCTCCATGCCGTTGGGGGCGGCGAAGGAGATCGCGGTGCGGTCGAGGAAGTTGATGAAGAACATCAGTGCCACGAACGGCACGATGCGGATCGCGATCTTGCGGATGGCCGTCTTCTCGACGACCGAGGTGGGGATGCCTCGCGTGGCGGGGATGTCCACGATGACTCCTGCTCGGTGGGGGTGGTACGACTCCCGTCCCGGCGGCTGCGCCGGGATGGCCCGTGCTGCTGGGCCGGGGTGTTCCGGTCGGCTTCGCGGGGACGCTCCGTGCTGCTGCGCGGATCGAGAGCGGGCGCATCGGTGCGCCTGATCCAGTGTGCGTCGCGGTCGGCCAACTTGTCAACCGGTTGACCATTTCGCGCGCGCTGCTGCCTTCTTCGCGACGCCGGCTGCCTCGGCGCTGCTCTCGCTGCAACCGGTTGACCGACCGGTACGCTCACTCCATGCCCGCGTTCAGCCCGGACGACCCCCTCAACATCCGACTCGAGCTCGAGTCCGTGCCCGTCGGGTCCCCCGCCTCGGTGGTCGCCCGACAGCTCGTCTCGCTGCTCACCGCCGGCGAGCTGGCCCCCGGCTCACGACTGCCCTCGGAGCGGATCCTGTCCGAGCGGCTCGGCGTCGGACGCTCGGCCGTCCGTGAGGCACTCGCCGCGCTCGAGATCCTGGGCATCGTGCAGATCCGCCCCGGCTCGGGCACCTACCTGCGCGGAGGCACCTCGGACCTGCTCCCGACGACCCTGTCGTGGGGCCTCATGCTCGCGTCGAACCGCACTCGCGAGCTGCTCGAGATCCGGTCCTCGCTGGAGCGCACGGCCGCGATCCTCGCCGCGCAGCGCGCCACCGACGAGCAGATCACCGAGCTCGGCGAGTACCTGGTCCGGCAGGAGGCGACGCTCGACGACCCGCAGGCCTTCATCGACGCCGACGTCCGGTTCCACGTCCTGCTGGCGCGGGCGTCGGGCAACGACGTGCTCGCCGACCTGCTGCAGAGCCTGCGCTCGATGCTGAGCGTCTGGGTCGCGCGGCGCGTGCAGACCCGGCAGGCGACCGAGGCCGCGTTCCACGAGCACCGCGCCGTCTTCGAGGCGTTGCGGGCCCGCGACGTGCCCGCCGTGCAGCGCGCGATGGACGAACACATGGCCACGGCGAGCGCCCGCATCGAGCACGCCGAGCCGTTGCCCGCCGACGAGTAGGGGGCGCGCGCGCCCGTGCGCGCTTCGCGCTCGCGCTCGCGCTCGCTTCGTGAGCAGGAATGGTCGGGTCCGTCGAGCCGACCCGACATCTTCTGCTCACGATCAGGGCGGACGGGAGGCCCGGGTCGCCCCCGCCCCGCACCGTGCGGTGTTGCCGGGTCGGCAACACCGCTTGGGTCCGGCCCGGCAGGTGCGCTGGAGTACGTGCATGCACACCCACCACGACGGCTCCGCCGCCGGAGCCAACGACGCCACCGCCGCACCGTCCGCCCGGGAGTGGTGGGAGACCCGCTACGCCGAGCGCGACGGCATCTGGTCGGGCCGGGTGAACGCCGTGCTCGCCTCGGTGACCTGGGGGCTGCCGGTGGGGCGGGCGCTCGACCTCGGCTGCGGCGAGGGCGGCGACGTGGTGTGGCTCGCCGAGCAGGGGTGGGACGTGACGGGCATCGACCTGTCCGTGACGGCGCTCCAGCGCGGTTCGCGGGCCGCCGTCGCCGCCGGGGTCCAGGAGCAGACGGCGTTCGTCGCCGCGGACCTCGCCCGGTGGGACACCGCCGCGCGGTTCGACCTGGTGACGGCCTCGTTCCTGCAGTCGTGGCCGGTGGAGATCCCCCGAGCCGACATCCTGCATCGGGCCGCCGGCTTCGTCGCCGCCGGTGGGCACCTGCTCGTCACCGCGCACGCCGCTCCCCCGCACGACGAGCTGCCGCCCGAGCTGCGGGAGTACCGGTTCCCCGCGCCGGCCGACGACCTCGCCGCCCTGCAGCTCGACGACCGGTGGGACGTCCTGGTCGCCGAGGTCCGGCCGCGCACTGCGACGACGCCGGAGGGTGACCCGCACGAGGTCCTCGACAGCGTCGTGGTCGCCCGGCTGACGCGCGGGTAGCGTCGGTGACGTGAGCACCGACGACGGCATCCGCGCGCTCGTCGTGGACGGTGTCGAGGTCGCCGTCGAACGCAACGGCGCCGACACGGTCGCCACGTCGTCCCCTCGCCCGTACCTGCACCCGGTCCGGACCCTCGGTGGCACCGTCGTCAGCGAACACCACCCCGGCGACCACGACTGGCACTGCGGGGTCGGCGTCGCCATCCCCTATGTCGACGCCGTGAACTGCTGGGGCGGCCCGACCTACGTCCGCGGCTCCGGCTACGTGTGGCATGACGACCACGGCTCGGTCGAGGTGGTGCACGCGGAGCAGCACGACACGACGTCCGCCGAGGAGCTCGTCTGGCGGGGCCCGGACCGCGCGGTGGTCCTGCGCGAGGACCGCACCCTCCGCTGGCGCGCCGTCACCAGCGGGTGGGAACTTTCCTGGTCGTCGTCGTTCCGGGCCCCCGGTGACTCCCCCGTGCACCTCGGCGGTCCGGGCAGCAACGGCCGGACCGGAGCGGGCTACGGCGGCTTCTTCTGGCGGTTCCCCGAGTGCACGGGAGTGGTCATCCGGACCGCCGATGCCGAGGGCGAGGCCGCCGTGCACGGCTCGGCCACACCCTGGATCACCTGGTCGGCGGTGTTCGACGGCGGTCCGGCGACGATCCGCATCGAGGCCCTCGACCACCACGACCCCTGGTTCGTCCGCGCCGAGGAGTACCCGGCGATCGGCTCGGCACTGGCGTGGGACTCCCCCGCCGTCGTGCAGCCCGGCGCTCCGCTGGTCCGCTCGTTCCGCGCGACGATCACCGACGGCGGTACGCTCGCCGGATGAGCACCGGGGACTGGGAAGCACGCGTCGCGGCGCTGTGGGACGACGAGACGATCGACGATCAGCAGCGGATCGAGTGGATGCGCGACCTCGCCGCCGACGCTCCGCACCCCGCACTCGGCGCGTTCGAGCTCGGCGGCGCCTTCGACTCGGGCGGACACGAGGCCGACGCCGACGTGCAGTACGCCGCCGCGACCGCAGCCGGCCTGGACGCCGTCGACCCGGACCGCGCCGCCAGGATGGTCGTCCAGCACGCCTCGACGCTGCGGAACCTCGGCCGGATCGACGCGGCCATTGCGATGCTCCGCGACGCGCCGGAGCACTCCGCCACCGCGGCGGCACCCAAGGTGTTCCTCGCGCTCGCACTGCACAGCGCCGGACGCTCCGCCGAGGCCCTGCGCGTCGCGATCGAAGCCGTCGAGCCGACGCTCCCCCGGTACCACCGGTCCGTCCGGGCCTACGCGGCAGCCCTCACCGAGGACTGACGCGCGTCAGGCGTTCCGGCGCTGGAGCGCGTCCGCAGCCTTGCCGAGCAGCCAGTTCACGGCCCACCCCAGCACGCCGATCACGGGCAGCGCGAGGATGACCACCGTCCACAGCACCTTGACCACCTGCGTCCGGCGACGATCGCGCCAGACCTGCACCAGCGCCACGGCCTCGAGCGCCAGCAGCACGAGGAGCACCACGGCGTGTGCTCCCGACACGTTCGTCAACACGAGCGGTCCTCTCCGAGGCGACGGTCGTCGCCCGCATCGATGACAGTAGGGCCTGCCCGGACTCGTCCGCGTCATCCGTCCGACTGACCGCGCGGGTCGGTCTGGCGATCACGCCGGCAGATCAGGCGATCGCGACCTCACCCCGCGCGAGCAGTTCACGGGCCCGACCGGCGTCGGCAGCCGGTGGCCGACCGTGCAGGGCGCGGTAGTCGCGCGAGAAGTGCGAGGCGCTCCGGTACCCCACCGCGACCGCAGCCTGGGCGGCGGTGTCACCGAGCACGATCATCCGACGACGGGCCTCTCCGAGTCGCAGCCGCCGCAGGTACTGCACCGGGCTCATCCCGGTGACCTGCCGGAAGCGGGCGAACAGCGTCGACTCGCTCGTCCGGACCGCCGCGGCCAGGCCCGCCACCGACCACGGGTCCGCCAACCGGTCGGTGAGCAGGGCGGTGGCCGCTGCGACGACGTCGCCGTCGCGGTTGCCGATCGCGGCCAGGATGCGCGGTGCCTGGTCGGTCTGCAGCAGACGGAGCACGACCTCGCGGGTGACGAGCGGGGCGAGGACCGTCATGTCCTCCGGAGCATCGAGCAGTCCGACGAGTCGGGCGAACGCGTCCGCCAGGGCCGGGGTCCAGCTGCCGAGTCGTGCCGGCGGCGCCTCGTCCTGGTGGGGGCGGGACATCGCCGTCGCGACCTCGGCGACCACCGCGGGGTCGAGCTGCCAGACGACCGCGACGAACCCCGCGGGTGGTTCGACCTCGACCACCCCGGCGATCACGGGCAGGTCGACGGGCGTGATGATGAAGCGTTCCCGACCCCAGAGCTGGTCGTCATCCCCCACTACCGAGCGCTTCCGCCCAGCGAGCACCACCGACACCGACGGCGTGTAGCGCTGGTACCCGAGGTCGGTCGGACGGTCCACCCGGGCCAGGCGGAGGCCGATCCGTCCGGCGCGCTCCGTGTCGTCCAGGTGGGCGAGGACGCTCTGCAGCGCACGGTCCAGCCGGTCCGAGGTGACGTCGTCCATGTGCCCATTCTGTCGAGGCATCCGGCGCGAGTGGTGCCCGTGCGGGATCCGGCAAGCACTCCGGAGTCCTGGGCAATCACCGCCGGGTCCGTCGGACCGAGCATCGGAGCATGCAGACCAACGAAGCACTCCTCGACTCCCTGACCACCGACGACCGACTGGCCGGCCGCACCGCACTGGTCACCGGCGCCTCGAGCGGCATCGGTGAAGCCGTCGCCCGTGTCCTCGCCGCCTCCGGCGCCACCGTCGCCGTCGCCGGCCGCGACCCCGAGCGGACGCAGGCCGTGGTGGACGCCATCACCGTGTCCGGAGGAACCGCCGTGGCTGTGATCGGCGACCTGAACACCCACCCCGATGCCGTCCGCGACCTCGCCGCCCGCGCCACCGAGGCCCTCGGCGGCCGGGTCGACGTCCTCGTCAACAACGCCGGCGTCTACCCGGTCGGCCCCACCGCACTGCTCGCCGACGACGACGCCGAAGCGCTGTGGGCCACGAACGTCCGCGCGCCGCACGTGCTGGTCGGAGCGCTGGCTCCTGCGATGGTCGAACGCGGCTCGGGCGTCGTCGTGAACATCGGCTCGTGGATGTCCCGCGTCGGCGTCCCGTTCACGGCGCTCTACCCGGCGACGAAGGCCGCGGTCGAGCAGCTGACCCGCGCCTGGGCAGCCGAGTTCGGACCGCACGGCGTCCGGGTGTCGACCGTGTCGCCCGGGGCCACCGCGACACCGGGCAACGCGGACTCGCACGACGTCCTCGCGCAGATGACGGCCGGCACCCCGGCCGGCGCACCCGTCCGACCGGTCGACGTCGCGTTCGCCGTGCGCTGGCTGGCCTCCGACGAGGCGACCTTCGTGCACGGCGCCACGATCGACGTGGACGGCGGCCTCGCCGCGACCCGCCTCGGCTGAGCGCGCCCACCACGAGCGGGCGGAGTATCGTCGGCAGCGTCAGATGTGTATAAGAGACAGAACCCCCACCACCGCGAACGGGCGAAACACCCGGGTCGGCTCGCGGAGGCACCCCGGCATTCCGCCCGCTCAGCGGGAGTCGGTCAGCCGGGCATCGGTCCGCGAGTGGTCACGACGCGCCGCTGGCGGGTGGTCGTGCGGTCACGGACCGTCGCGCGGGAGCGCGTCAGGCGACGGATCGTGACCGCTCGGCGGACGGCGTGGGCGGGGCGGTGGGCGACGGGGCGCGACCGCTCGGCGGACGGCGTGGGCGCGGCGGTGGGCGCGACCACCACACGGTCTGGAGGCGCGGTGCGGGCTGGCACCGGGCCTCCCGTCAGGCGGTGTGGTCGCCGACCACCCGTGGGACCGGCAGCGAGTCGCTGGTCGTGCGGAGGGACTCCTGGCGGATCTCGAGCTGCGACACGGCGAGCGCCGCCAGGTCGCGGAGGTTTGCGAGGTCGTCCTCGGTGGCCTGCCGCGGGCGGGTGTCGAGCACGGCGAGGGTGCCGATCGGGGCGCCGTCGTGCTTGACGAGCGGGACGCTGACGTAGAAGCGGATGCCGAGCGGACCGGTGACCAGGGGGCTGTTCCGCATCTCGGGGTGCGCGGAGCCGTCCGGGATCACGACAGGGACGGGGACCGGGGCGAAGCCGTTGCGGAAGCTGATGCTGCGGGCCGCTTCGTCGACGCCCTCGGCGATGTACGACTGGGACCACTCGCGGTCCTCGTCGAGGACCTCGACCAGGGCGATCGGAGCGTCGAAGAGCCGGGCCGCCATGGCCGTGGTGCGCTGCAGCGACTCGTCGGGCAGGGTGTCGAGGGTCGCCGGGCGGTCCGTCTCGGGGCGCGTCGGTACCGGTGCCGTCTCGTCGGTCGGCTCGACCACGTGGTCGGCCGTGGCGGTCTCGGCGATCACGACGTCGCGGAGCATCGTGACCAGCTCGGCGCCGAGCGGACGGGCTGCGGGGTCCTGCGCGGTGATGGCACGGAGCAGGTGCTTCCAGTGCTCGGGCAGGGGCTCGGGGACCACGGGGTCGCGCGACAGCCGGGCGACGGCGGACTCGACGAGCGAGCCCGGGAACTCCCGGCGGCGGGTGAAGCACTGCAGCAGCACGAGGCCAAGCGAGTAGACGTCGCTCGGCGGGCCGACCTCGCCGCCGCGCGCCTGCTCGGGGCTGAGGTACGCGGCGGTGCCGGTGGTCACGCCGTCGGCGGTGAGGCGTTCGACGCCGGCGGCGAGCGCGATGCCGAAGTCGGTGAGGCGCGCGCGGGCCCGGTCGGAACCGTTGCCGTAGTCGACGAGCAGGATGTTCGACGGCTTGATGTCGCGGTGCACGACGCCGTGGGCGTGGATGTAGTCGAGGGCCTCGGCCATGTCGTAGCCGATCTCGGCGATGTGCCGCGAGGCGAGCGGGCCGACGGCCAGGCGCTCCTCGAGGTCCTGCCCGACGACGAGCGACATCACGATGTAGCGCTGCTGCGTGCCGTCCTGCCCGGTGACGACACCGGCGTCGAGCAGGCTGACGAGGTTGTGGTGCTCGAGCGACGCCAGCACGCCGAGTTCGGCCTCTTGCCGGGCGATGTCGACGATGCCCGCGTGGAAGAGCTTGATCGCGACCGGGCGGTGCAGGCTCTCGTCCACACCCCGGTAGACGACGGACATGCCGCCCTGGCCGATCGCTTGCTCCAGGCGGTACCGACCGTCGAGCAGCGGCACGCTCGCGTCGTGTTCTTCCGTCGGGATCATCCAACCCTCGTTCTCGGCTCCGGCACCAACGATGCATCTTCGCATCCCGACGGGTATCTCGTTGACGGGCGACGTTCTCCGGCTGAACGCGCCGTCGTGCGGCGTGCAAGACACCGGTGTTCGCGGGTCGAACACGCGCAGACCGCGGTTCAACGTGCAAACACCGGTGTCTTGCGGGGCCGCCCCGTCAGCGACGCGTCGCGACCGTGCTCACGCGGAGGTCCTCGAAGGTGCTGGTGAAGCCGGAGCCCCCGAGCGAGATGAGCCCGACGCGCGGTGCACTGCCGAGGTCCGCCGTCCAGGTCCCGCCCCGGACGAAGTGCCGACCGTCCAGGCTCGTGTAGGCCGTGTACCGGTCCTCACCCCCGACCTCGCGGTGCACGATCCGGAGCGTGGTGGTGTCCCCGACCGGACCGACGACCATGTTGCCGTAGCTCGGCGCCCCGGCCGGTTGCCCGGACACCTGCTTGCCGAACTCCGTCTGGCGCGTGTTGAAGATCGAGTTCGAGGTGAGCCGGACGTAGTTGCCGTCATCACCCCACACGATCAGGCCGCCCTGCACGTAGTTCAGGCCGTCGCCGGTGGCCGGGGTGTCCACCCCGACCGTGGTCTGGAGCACGTAGTCCCCACGGGGTGCCGGTTCGGACAGCACCGATGCGAGCGGCGTCGCCGGCGGGTGGATGTCGGCGTCCTGCGTCTGCCAGCGGAACGTCCCGTCGGCGACGGTCCACGTGGACGGGTCGGGCTCACGCGTCCAGGCGAGCTGGGCCGGCAGCGCTCCGGGCTCTGCCCCGGGCGCCGCCCCCGGCAGCGCGGCACCGTCGAACGTGGTCGACAGTGCCCGGATCGTCCGGCCCGGCACGTCGACGGGAGCGGCCGACGCCCGGTACGTCGGCCGTTGTCCCGGCTGCGCGACCGGCCCCGGCTGCACCGTGTCGGACGGCCCGGCTCCACCGCGGACGACCGGCCAGCCGCCCTGCCAGTCGAGCGGGTCGATCAGCGCCGGCCGCTTCGTGTAGGTCGGCTGCCCCGCGTAGTACGGGTCGGTGCGATCGGCCGCGTGGTAGATGATCCAGTCCTGGCCGGCGAAGTCGGTGACCACGGTGTTGTGTCCGGTCCCGACCCACCGGTTGCCGTTCTGCGCGAGCAGGGGCGTGCCGCCGACCCGGGTGCTCGTGGTCGCCACGCCGTCGCGGTCCGTGAACGGTCCGAGGGGGCTGCGTGACCGGGCGACGAAGACGCCGTAGCCGGTCAGGGCACCGTTGCAGCAGTTCGTGGCGGAGCCCATGAAGTACCACCAACCGCCGTGCCGCATCAGGTAGGCGCCCTCGTAGCGGTTGTCGATCGCGATCTGCCGCTCGGTCGACGGGTCGGAGCGCAGGCCGTCCGCGCTGAGGCGTCGGACGTTCACGCCGCCGAAGTAGCTGCCGAAGTACAGGTAGGTCGTGCCCTTGTCCGTGATGACCTCGGGGTCGAACGCCCACCGCGCTCCGTCGCCGTTCGGTGCGGTCTGCGGTGCCACGACCGGGCCGCCGGAGTCCTTCCACGGGCCCGTCGGGCTCGAGCTCGTCGCCACCCCGACCGCGGAGCCGCCGCCGCTCGGCCCCGTCGCCGACGGGGTGTCCGAGGCCGCGTAGTACAGGTACCAGGTGCCGGCCCGGCCCCGGTCTCCGGCGCGGTACACGACGTCCGGCGCCCAGATCCCGTTCGCGTCGCCCACCCAGGCGGGCTTCGTCGGGAAGGCATCGTTCACGTACGTCCAGTGGGTCAGGTCGGTCGACCGGTACGTGGGCACGGCGTGCTGCACCAGGGACCCGTCCGGGTTCTGCTCCGTCGCGGTGAGCGCGTCGGTGGTGCAGTACAGGTACCAGTTGCGGTCGCGTCCGGCTCCGTGGATCACGGTCGGGTCCGCGCAGCTCGCCGCCGTCTGCCCGTCGGGGAGGCTGAGCGCGACCGGGTTCTGGTGGCTGGGTGCCGCGCGGCCGTGCCGGCTGGCGGCACTCGACGCCACGGTCGTGGTGGTGGTCGCCCGGGTGGTCCCGCCCGGCACCGCGGACGCATCCGCTGGTGCGGCCTGGAGGCCCGTGGTCGCGACGCCGAGGAACGTCACGACGGCGAGGAGTGCGGTGGACGATCGGCGCATGCCTGACCTGCTCTCGTCGTTGAGGGAGGTGCTGCTGGAGGGACTGCGGGTGTCGACGGGCGACGTCCGCGAGCGTACGCTCGGCTCGACGAAGGAGTCATGCCATGCCCGCGAGGTTCGTCTACTGGATCAACGTCTCCGTCGACGGGTTCGTCGAACGGGCCCCCGGCGAGCACGACGGACTCGACGGAACCGACTGGATCCGCATCGACGAGCCGCTGCACCGCGAGTTCAACGCCCGCGCCGCCGCGATGACCCTGTCCGTCGAGGGGCGGGTGGTGCGCGACATGATGGACCCGTTCTGGCCGGATGCCCGGCACGACGAGTCGATGCCGCAGTACCTGCGCGAGTACGGCGAGATCTGGACGGCGCAGCCGAAGATCCTGGTGTCCCGCACACGGACCACCGCCGACCACGACACCCGGGTCATCGGCGGCGACGACGACGCGATCGCCGAGCTGGCTGCGATCCGTGCCGCCGGCGAGGGCGACATCGGCGTGGGCGGACCGAGCATCGCGAGTCATCTGCTCGATGCCGGGCTGCTCGACGAGGTCATGCTCTTCACGCACCCGTCGGTGCTCGGCGCCGGCCGCCCGTTGTTCGATCCGCCGCGCTCGGGGCACCGCCCGCTCGTGCAGCTCGACCTGCTCGAGCAGCAGCGCTACGACAACGGCGTCACCCTGCACCGGTACGACGTCCGGCGGTCCTGAGCGCTCGGAGCGTCAGTCGGAACCGGTGCCGGTGCCCGGACCGACGATGACGAGGCGCCAGGAACTCGGACGGTCGCTGTCGAACCCGTTGAACGCGACGCTGTCGACGATGCCACGCACCCCCACCGCGATGCGGTGCGGGCTGTCGTCGCAGGACATCGGCTCGAGCGTCCGCGTCGTCGAACTGCGCTCGGTTCCGATCCGCACGACGCCGCGCATCTCCCCGCGCCCGAAACACGAGAACTCGAGATGGTCGAGGGTCTGCGACGTGGCGAACTGCAGGCGCACACCGTCACGGGTCTGGGCGTCGGCCTCGTCCGAGACCTCGGGGTCGACGTCGGCCGTGAGCACGCCGAGCACGGCGTCGTCGGTCTCGACCGCGGCGTCCTGCTCGGCCTTCCATGCGGACAGCGCGGCCTCGTCGACGGGCACCGCCGAGGCGGAGCACCCAGCCAGCAGGAGCACACCCGCGATCACGGGCAGGAGCAGGGCGGGGACGGAGCGCACGCTGTGAGCCTAGTGACGCGGTGGACCCGCACCGCGGAACGACGGGAGGCGCGGTGCCGGCTGGCACCGCGCCTCCCGGCCGTGGGGTGGTCGCGTCAGACGTCGCGACGGCGCGCGAGCGTCAGGGCGAGGCCACCGATGACCAGGACCTCGGCCGCGAGGACGCCGAAACCGCCCCATCCGTTGAGCACGACTCCGCTGTTGTCGGCCTCGCTCGCGCCGTCGTACGCGTAGGCGTAGAGCTGTCCACCGGCCATGTCCGGCAGGAACGCCGCGATGTTCGTCGGCCACTCGACGTTCATCAGCCCGGCCATCAGGCCCAGCACCACCGGCAGGACCAACAGGATGCCGAGCGTGATCGCGATGCCGCCGGCGCTCGAGCGGACGAGCAGACCGATGCCGTAGGCGAGGAGCGCCAGCAGGGTCAGGAAGACCGACGAACCGAGGATCGGCATGAAGACCGACGGGTCACCGATCTCCGGCTCGACACCGTTGTCGGCGAGCAGCGGGAGCGAGATGAGGACGCCGATCCAGGTGGCGACGGCGCTGACCACGAACGTCGTGACGGCGAGGACGGTGGCCTTCGCCAGGATCACGCCGGTGCGACGGGGGTCGGCGGTGAAGGTCGAGCGGACCTGGCCCGTGCCGTACTCACCGGTGATGATGAGGACGCCGAGCACGCCGACGACGAGCGACGAGAGCAGGACGCCGACGGTGTTGGCGTTGACGAACGTGCCGTTCGCGATGTCCGTCGGCAGGTCCTGCCCGCCGCTGTTCGTGTTCGCACCGACCAGCGCGGCCATGCCGATCGTGACGACGACCAGGATCGCGTAGCACCAGAACGTGGACCGGATGCTGCGCAGCTTGATCCACTCGCTCCGCACCAGGTGCGGGAACGACAAACGGGTCGAGGCGCTCATCCGGGTCGACGGCGTGGTGGGCGAGGTGGTGGCGCTCATCGGGTGCCCTCCGATCGGTACTCGACGTCGTCGCGGGTGAGGGCCATGTAGGCCTCTTCCAGGCTCGCGCCGGTCGGGGTGAGTTCGTGCAGGGGGACGCCGGCCTGCGCGGCGATGTTGCCGACCGTCGGGGCGTCGGGCCCGACGACGAGGAACGATCCGTCCTCGCGCTGGGTGACCGCGGCGTTCGGGCCGATCGCGGTGAACAGGCCGTTCGGGTCCGGCGTGCGGACGATGACGCGGCTGACGGCGGCATCGGTGCCGCCAGCGGCGCCACCACCGGCGACGAACTCGGCGATCGGGGCGTCGGCGAGGACCTTGCCCCGGCCGAGCACGACCACGCGGTCGGCGGTCTGTGCCATCTCGCTCATCAGGTGGCTGGAGAGGAACACCGTGCGGCCGTCGGCGGCCATGCGGCGGGCGAGCTGACGCACCCAGAGCACGCCGTCGGGGTCGAGGCCGTTCACGGGCTCGTCGAGGATCAGGGTCTTCGGGTCGCCGAGCAGTGCGGCAGCGATTCCCAGGCGCTGCCCCATGCCGAGCGAGAACCCGCCGACGCGCTTCTTCGCGACGGAGTCGAGGCCGGTCATGTCGATGACCTCGTGCACGCGGGACTTCGGGATGCCGTGGGTCGCCGCGAGGGAGAGCAGGTGGTTGTACGCGCTGCGACCCGAGTGCACGGCCTTCGCCTCGAGCAGGGCGCCGACCTGCCGGAGCGGGTCGCGGAAGCTCGTGTAGGGCTGGCCGTTCACGGTGGCGCTGCCCGACGTGGGCCGGTCGAGCCCCATGATCATGCGCATCGTGGTGGACTTCCCGGCGCCGTTGGGCCCGAGGAAGCCGGTCACACTGCCGGGACGCACGACGAAGGAGACGTCGTCCACGGCGGTCTTCGGACCGTACTGTTTGGTGAGATGGCTGACTTCGATCACGGCCTCGACGCTACGGGAGGGGCCGTCGGCGCCGCGTCCGCCGCTGGGGGGAGATGTGTGCTCCCACAGGGTGACGCGGGGGTGGCGCGGGCGCGGCATCGGCGTCGCGCGGGTTTTCGTGCTGGGCGACAGTTCACGCGCGCGGCCGGCCGTGAGGTGTCGCTGGGCGCGAAAGGTCGGAGCGCAGATCGGTCCGGACGACCCCCAAAGAGCCATTTGACGGTGTCGGGTGCGGGGGCAACGATGGGCGCATGTCCAGCCTCCAGTCCCTCCGGGCGACCGCCCACCCGATCCGGCTTCGCCTGCTGTCGCTGGTGACGAGCTCCGCGATGAGCGCAGCCGAGGCCGCACGGGAGCTCGGTCTCTCGCAGGCCACCGCGAGCTACCACCTGCGTGTCCTCGAACGGGCCGGGCTGGTCGCCGTCGTCGAGGTCGTCCGGCTCCGGGGCGGCGAGGCGAAGCGGTACCGGCACGAGTCGTCGTCGCGGGCGTTCGACCCCGACGCCCGATCCGGCAGTGGCGCCGAGGACGTCTCGATCGAGGACCAGCTCGTCTACGTCGAGGCGCAGGTCGAGGAGCTCCGGCGACGCGTTCGACAGCGGACCACAGGGCCCGGCGTCTCCACCGACGCCGAACTGTGGGTCGGCCCCGAGACGTGGCGTCGCGTGGTGCACCACGTCGGCCAGGCCTCTGCCCTGCTCCACGCCGCAGCGCAGCGCCCCCGTACCCCGGGCACCGTCCCGGTGTCGATGACCGTCTCGATGTTCCCGATGCGGCGACCGTGAGCACGCCGACCACGGGCGTCCTCCGGCACGCGCCGTTCCGTTGGCTGCTCGCCGCCCGCACGGTGAGCATCCTCGGCAACGCCGTCGCCCCGATCGCGTTGGCGTTCGCCGTCCTCGACCTCACCGGCTCACCCGTCGACCTCGGCCTCGTCGTGGCCGCACGTTCGGTCGCGAACGTCGCGGTCCTGCTGTTCGGCGGGGTCATCGCCGACCGTCTCCCCCGTGACGTCGTGCTCGTCGCCACGTCACTCGGTGCTGCCCTGACGCAGGGCGCCGTCGCCGCGCTGGTCCTGACCGGCACCGCGACGGTCCCGCTCCTCGTCGTCCTGAGCATCCTGAACGGTGCGGTCGCCGCGGTCAGCCTGCCGACGACCGCTGCCATGGTCCCCGAGACCGTGCCCGAGTCACTGCTCCGTCCGGCGAACGCCGTGATCCGGTTGAGCATCAACGCCGGCACCATCGTCGGGGCCTCCGCCGGCGCCGGCATGGTGGCGCTCGTCGGCGCCGGGTGGGGATTGGCGGTGGACGCCGCCGGCTTCGCCGTCGCTGCAGCCCTGTACGCACGGATCCGACTGCCACGTCGCACGTCCGTCGCGCCGGCCGACCGCCCGTCGGTGATCGCGGACATCCGGGAGGGATGGGTCGAGTTCGCGGGACGACGCTGGGTCTGGACGGTGGTCGCCCAGTT
This sequence comes from Curtobacterium sp. MCLR17_043, assembly GCF_003224215.1. Taxonomy (NCBI): domain Bacteria; kingdom Bacillati; phylum Actinomycetota; class Actinomycetes; order Micrococcales; family Microbacteriaceae; genus Curtobacterium; species Curtobacterium sp. MCLR17_043. The sequence continues at coordinate 28,822 of NZ_QKLH01000024.1, forward strand.
CGCGGTGCTCAACGCCGCCTTCGTGGGTGCCACCACCGTGCTGGGTCCGGTGGTCGCGGACGGTTCGTTCGGCAGGGCGGGTTGGGGACTCGTCGTCGCCGCGCAGACCGTCGGTCTGGCGCTCGGAGCGCTGATCGCGCTGCGGTGGCGGCCGCGGCACGCCCTCGGCATCGGCGTCGCCCTGATGGCCGTGACCGCGCTCCCCGTCGTGGCGCTCGCTGGCGCACCGGCCCTGCCGACCCTGCTCGTCGCGTTCGCCCTGGGCGGGGTGGCCATCGAGCTGTTCGCGATCGCCTGGGACCACGCGCTGCAGTCGAACGTGCCCCGGGCCGTGCTGTCGCGGGTCTACTCGTACGACATGGTCGGGTCGTTCGTCGCCGTCCCGCTCGGCGAGGCCCTGGTGGGACCGCTGGCGCACGCGGTCGGCACGCCCGCGACCCTGATCGGTTGCGCCGTCGTCATCGTCGTCGCCACCGTGGTCGCCGCGTCCACACGGAGTGTCCGGCGCGTGACCACCGAGGTGGCCCTGCCGGTCTGATCAACCCGGGGAAGCGTCCGCGTCGACCTCGTACGCCTCGAACCGGGCGTCGGCGAGGACCGCGTCGACGAGTGACCGTGAGCCTGCGACGATCGTCGAGTCCCAGTCGATCTCGGTGGCGAGCACCCACTCATGCCCCTCGGGCCAGAGCATCTGCGGGGTGTGCCCGACATCGACGTACGTGCCCACGCGGGCGTCGTCCGTCCAGGACGGGTCGCTGAGCTGCGGCAGGGACATGGAGAGCAGGAAGCACTCGCGTGCCGGCCACAGGAAGCGCGGACCCGCGAGCGACTCCCGGAGCGCAGCCTGCTCCCGCCGGTGCTGCGCCTGAGTCCGGGCCATGTGCGCCTGCATATCCACGCGCTCGGCCGCCGTCGGCTCGCCGCTCCCCTGCCACCCGAAGCCCAACGTCGACGTCCCGTTCAGGTCGCCCCATCCGTCCCAGACCGCCCCGACCAGGTCGTCCGGCGTCGACGTCGCGTCGGCGAGAAGCTCGGTGAGCGCGGCGAGTTGCGTCGGCTCGTACCACCCCTCTTCGGGCGGATGGACGACCCAGCCGTCCTCGAAGGGCAGGTCCGACTCGTCGTCCCGACCGCTGAGCGTCTGCCACGACACGAGCGGGTCGATCGTCCGACGGGTGCGCTCGGCGACGTCGGCCCAGCGCCACTCGGCCGACTCGAGGACCGGGTGCTCGTCGTGCTCGTCCACGGTCGTCCGGTCCTCGCGATCCGCTCGGAGCGGGTGCAGGATCCGGGCGTACGCCTCGAACCCGGTGCCCGCGACGCCGCCGAACGAGGCGAACGAGCCGGCCCGGGCCAGCAACCAGTCGCCGCGGGTGACGTCCTTGATCAGTTCCACGTGTCGAGCCTAGGACTGACCGGGGCAGCCGTCAGGACGTCGTCCGGACCTCGAAACCGGGCAGGTCCGGCACCGGATCGGTCGCCAGCCGGGCATGCGTCTCCACGTCGAATCGCTCGGAGCCGTACCGGAGCTTCTGCCGTTCGACGCCCTCCGCGCGGAACCCGGCGATCGCGGCGACCCGACACGACGCCGGGTTGTTCGAGCGGTGTCCGAGTTCGAGGCGGAAGAGCCCGGCATCGAACGCCCAGGTCGACACACTCGTCAACGCACGAGCGGCGAACCCACGGCCGCGAGCATCGGCCGCCAACCAGTAGTGCGCCCAAGCCGTGGCGTGTCGGAACTCGATCGCCGCGAGTCCGACGTTGCCGACCGCGACTCCGTCCTCCACGATCGCCCAGTTCCTCGCCCGCTCGTCGAACCGCAGGGCACCCCTGATGTGCGTGCGGGCCTGCTCCTCGTCACCGAGCCCGACGTCCGGGAACTGCGTCGCGAGGTCCGGGTCCGACCGGCTGGCGGCGAAGAGCGCAGCCGCGTCGTCGAGCGACCACGGGCGCAGTACGACGACCATCGGTGATCTCCGTCAGCCGGTCAGCCGGCAGCGGGCGGGGCCTGCGGGCGGGGTGCTCGGAGGCCGGGGAACTCGTCGTCGCGCCACTCCCCCTCAGCGCGCGTGCCGTTGCTCACCGACTGCTCCTCGCGCTCCCGGAGCTCCACGCGGCGGATCTTGCCCGAGATGGTCTTCGGGAGCTCCGCGAACTCGACGCGGCGGACGCGCGCGTAGGCGGGGAGAGCCGTGCGTGCGTACTCCAGGACCTGCCTGGCGGTGTCAGCCGACGCCTCCCATCCGGTGGCCAACGTGACGTACGCCTTGACGACGTTGAGACGGGCGTCGTCGGGGGCCGGGACGACCGCGCTCTCGGCCACGGCCGGGTGCTCCAGCAGGGCGCTCTCCACCTCGAACGGCGACACCTTGTAGTCCGAGGACTTGAACACGTCGTCGGTGCGGCCGATGAAGGTCAGCTCACCGTCGGCGTCGCGGGCGGCGATGTCGCCGGTGTGGAAGAAGCCGTCGCGCATCGACGAGGCGGTGCGGTCGGGGTCGCCGAGGTACTCGGCCATCAGGTTGACGGGTCGCTCGGTGAGGTCGAGGCAGACCTCGCCCTCGTCGCCCGGTTCGCCGGACACGGGGTCGAGCAGCGTCACGGTCACACCGGGGAGCGGCTTGCCCATCGCGCCGGGCGTCACGGCGGCACCCGGGGCGTTGCCGATGATCGCGGTGGTTTCGGTCTGCCCGTAGCCGTCGCGGATGGTGAGCCCCCACGCCGCCTCGACCCGGCCGATGACCTCAGGGTTGAGCGGCTCGCCGGCCGAGATGAGCTCGCGGAGCGCCCGCGGCTTCACGCCGAGGTCGGACTGCAGCATCATCCGCCACGCGGTCGGCGGCGCGCAGAACGTGTTGACCTCGGCCCGCTCGAGTTGCGCGAGGAGTGCGGCGGGGTCGAAGCGCGCGGTGTTGTGGATGAACACGGTTGCCTCCGCGATCCACGGCGCGAAGAAGCAGCTCCAGGCGTGCTTGCCCCACCCGGGCGAGCTGATCGTCAGGTGCACGTCACCGGGCCGGACGCCGAGCCAGTACATCGTGCTGAGGTGCCCGACCGGGTACGACGTCTGGGTGTGCACGACCATCTTCGGCTTCGACGTCGTGCCGGACGTGAAGTAGACCAGGCACGGGTCGGTCGTGCGGGTGACGACGTGGGGACGGACCTCGTCGGTGGGAGCGGGCTCACCCAGGTCGCTCGGGTACTCCGTCCACCCGTCAGCGGGACCGCCGATGACGATGCGCGTGAAAGACCCGCGGACGTCGTCGTACTTGTGCGTCTCGCCGCGGTTCGTGACGACGTGCGCCACCGAGCCCCGGTCGACGCGGTCCTGCAGGTCCGCGGTGTCGAGCATCGTCGAGGTCGGCAGGATGACGGCACCGAGCTTGATCACGGCGAGCATGGTCTCCCAGAGCTCGAGCTGGTTGCCGAGCATGACGAGGACGTGGTCGCCCTGCTGGACGCCGAAACCGTGCAGTCGCGCGGCGAGCCGATCGGACCGTGCGGCCATCTCGTCGTAGCTGAGCCGCTGCTCACGACCGTCCTCCTCGACGATCCAGAGCGCGGTGCGGCTGTTGTCGGTCGCGATGACGTCGAACCAGTCGGTCGCCCAGTTGAACGTGTCGCCGACGTCCGGCCAGCGGAACCCGGCGCGTGCCGCTTCGGGAGAGTCCGCGGCGAGGAGCTGGTCGCGGGCGGCACGGTACGCGGCGGTCGGGTTCACATCAGGCACGGACCGATCATGCCGCATCCGTCTCAGAGCCGATCGATCAGGCGAGTTCCCGGAGCCAGCGGTCGAGCCAGGGAATGATGCGCGAGAGGTCGTCCGCGTCGATCGCGTCACTCGCGGCCGCACGTGCCGCCGGACCCGCGTTGAGCGCCAACGCACTGGGGAGCGCCTGGAAGAGCGGGATGTCCGAGCGGCTGTCGCCGACAGCGCAGCAGTGTTCGATCGGCACACCGAGGTCGCGAGCGAGCGCGAGCGCCCGGTCCCGTTTGTCGAACTCGTCGAAGTGCTCGGCGACGGTGCCGTCGTGGATGCCGCGGTGCTCCCCCACGCGGGGCCCGCCGTTCGGGACGAACCCGAACCGCCGCGCGAGGGAACGGGTCACGGGCTGCCACGCGAGCGACGCGAGCACGGGTTCGACGTCGTGGGCACGGCACCACGCGACGACGGTCTCGGTTCCGGGCAACACCGGCAGGCCGTCGAGCCACCGGTCGACCGTCGCGACGGACGTGCCACGCCACCCGCGTGCGTCGACCTCACTGACCTGCTGGTTGGTGAGACCGCCGTCGGCGTAGCGGGCTTCTGCATCGTCGAGCGCGTCCTGGTGCCCGAACCGGGCGGCCAGGAAACTGCTGCTGGAACCGGGGCTGACGAGGGTTCCGTCGACGTCGAAGAACACGATGCCGACGGTCACTGCTGACCGCTCCCCCGCACGACCGCCTCGAGCACCCGGATCGTCTCGTCGGTGTGGACGTGCAGGTGCGCCCCGATGCCGAGCGCACGTGCGGCCTCGATGTTCTCGGGCACGTCGTCCACGAAGAACACCTCGTCCGGGTCCGCACCGAGGCGCTCGAGCGTGATCCGGAACGCCGCGCCATCGGGTTTGTTCACGCCGATCTCGTGGGAGTAGCAGATCGGATCGAACACCGCCGAGAACCGGAAGCGCCGCTCCTCTTCCTCGCGAGCACCATCGCCAGAGTTCGACAGGATCGCGAGGCCGATCGTTCCGCGGAGTCCGGCGAGGAAGTCGTACAACGGCTGGTTCAGCGTTCCGCAGTACGCATCCCAGAAGTCGGCCCGCATGACGGCGAGCTGGTCGGCCCCCAGCCCGAGCGCCGTACCGATCGCACACCAGTACCGGTCGACGACGCCGGTCTGGCGGGAGGCGTCCGGCAGGTCGGCCGCAGTGAGGCGTGCGGAGAAGTCGTCCGTCGTCATCCCGAGACGCTTGGCCCACCGCGCCCGGAAGCGTCCGGGCCAGGCGGCGTCGTCCACGAGTTCGAGGACGCCGCCCACGTCGGACAGCAGCCACCGCACGGCGGACCCCGCGGCCCTGGCCGTCCCGCCGGTCACAGCGATCCCCGCAGCTGCCGGATCATCTCGAGCTCGAGTTCGCTCGGATCGAGGACGTACGCCTCGGTCGCACCTGTCGGCTCGTAGCCACGTCGGGCGTAGAAGGCCTGCGCGCGGGTGTTCCCCTCGTGCACGTGCAGCCGAAGGGCCGATCCGTGCGCCGCCGCCCACACCTCGATCTCGTCGAGCAACGCATCGGCGACACCGGCGGAACGACCCCGGTGCGACGGTGCGACGTAGACGCCAACCAGGAGCGGCCCGACGCGGGGGCCGGGGACGAACACCCCCATCGTCCCGAGCCACCGGCCGTCGGCACCGATCGCGGCGAGAGTCGTCCCGCCGACGTCGTGCTCACGGCGGCCGCGTCGACGCCAGTCACGCTCCTGCAGCCGCTCCGCGTCGGCAAGCCGCTCCCCGTACGCCTTCGGGGTGTCCCGGAGCATCTCCAGCCGCAGTGCCCGCACGGACTCCCAGTCGTCCTCCGTGGTCGGTCGGATCGTCGTTCCCCGCATGACCCGAGCCTAGGGGTGGCAGGCCCGGAGAAATCGTTCCAATCCGACTGGCGGACGACGCCGAATCACCTGCAACGACCGGGAAACACCCGGAGCGCTCACCAGCCGCACATCGCTGGTTCTCCACCCCACCAAGGGTGTGTTCGGCGCGCACACAGCAGCCGCGCCGAGCGCGACAACAGCAAAGGACTGATCACGATGCGTAAGAGCCTCAAGACCTCCATCACCCTCGCCACGACCGGCGCCCTCGTCCTCGG
>NZ_QKLH01000025.1:0-31300 GCF_003224215.1 Curtobacterium sp. MCLR17_043
CCGAGGACGAGGGCGCCGGTCGTGGCGAGGGTGATGGAGGTCTTGAGGCTCTTACGCATCGTGATCAGTCCTTTGCTCTGGAGGCGCTCCGGCCGGTGGCCGAATGTGCACTGTGCACATACTGAGTACCGGCCAACTGTGACCGGAGAGCGCCCTGGGCTTTTGCCCTGTGCAAGTCATTCGGCGCCCCCGCCCGAACGGTTTGGGACGAGTTTCCTGAGGTGCCGCAACCCGGTGTTTCGTACCGTGTACCCATGGCTCCAGCACACATCTCCACCACCGACCGGCTCCGGGCGGTCGACGCCTGGTGGCGCGCCGCGAACTACCTGACGGTCGGGCAGATCTACCTGCTGGACAACCCGCTGCTCAGCCGGCCGATCGAACCCGACGACGTCAAGCCGCGGCTGCTCGGCCACTGGGGCACCTCCCCCGCACTGAACCTCGTGTACGCGCACTGCAACGCGCTGATCACGGAGACCGGGCGCGAGTTCCTGTACATCTGCGGCCCGGGGCACGGCGGTCCGGCGATGAACGCGAACGCCTGGCTGGACGGCACGTGGAACGAGCTGTACCAGGACGTCGACCTGCAGCGGTTCTTCCGCCAGTTCTCGTTCCCCGGCGGCATCCCCTCCCACGCCGCCCCGGAGACCCCCGGCTCCATCAACGAGGGTGGTGAGCTCGGCTACTCGCTGTCGCACGCCTACGGTGCGGCGCTCGACAACCCGGACCTCGTCGTCGCGTGCGTGGTCGGTGACGGTGAGGCCGAGACCGGTCCGCTCGCCGGTTCGTGGCAGGCGCACACGTTCCTCGACCCGGTGTCCGACGGCGCCGTGCTGCCGATCCTCAACCTCAACGGCTGGAAGATCGCGAACCCGACCGTCCTGGCCCGCATCCCCGACGAGGACCTCACCGCGTACTTCCGCGGGCTCGGCTACGACCCGATCGTGGTCGACTCCCGCCGCGTCGACGACGACCCGTACGCGGTCCACGCCCTGTTCGACGGTGCCCTGCGACGCGCCCTCGCCGGCATCGACGACATCCAGGCCGCTGCCCGCGCCCAGGCCGCCCGCGCCGCCGCGGGGCAGCCCGCCGGTGCCGCGGACCTGCGTCCGCGCTGGCCGATGATCGTCCTGCGCACCCCGAAGGGCTGGACCGGCCCGAAGGAGGTCGACGGCGAACAGGTCGAGGGGACCTTCCGCGCGCACCAGGTGCCACTGCCCGCGGTGCGCGAGGACGACGGCCACCGAGCCCAGCTCGAGGAGTGGATGCGCTCGTACCGCCCCGAGGAGCTGTTCGACGAGGACGGCCAGCCGGTCGGCATCATGACCACGATCCGCCCGACCGGTGACGAGCGGATGAGTGCCACCCCGCACGGCAACGGCGGTCGGCTGCGGACCGCGCTCAACCGTCCGCCGCTCGAGCCGTACGCGGCCGAGGCCGGTTCGACGGCTTCGGCCACGGGTACGCTCGGCCCCTGGCTCGCCACGCTCATCGAGAAGAACCCCTCGAACTTCCGGCTGTTCGGTCCGGACGAGACGATCTCGAACAAGCTCGACGCCGTGTTCGACGTGACCTCGCGCGTCTGGCGGGCCCAGCGCGCCGCCGGCGACGAGCACCTCGCCGCACGCGGACGGGTCACCGAGGTCCTGTCCGAGCACCTGCTCGAGGGGATGCTCGAGGGCTACGTGCTGTCGGGTCGGCACGCGATGCTCAACACCTACGAGGCGTTCGCCCACATCATCGACTCGATGGTCGGGCAGTACGCCAAGTGGCTGGAGTCCTCGACGGACATCGACTGGCGGGTGCCCGTGTCCAACCTGTCGCTGCTGCTGTCGTCGCACGTCTGGCGACAGGACCACAACGGGTTCTCCCACCAGGACCCCGGGTTCCTCGACGTCGTCGCGTCGAAGCAGCAGGACCTCGTCCGGATCAAGCTGCCGGCCGACGCCAACACGCTGCTCGCCGTCGCCGCGCACGCGATGGAGACCACGGACCGCATCGAGGTGATCGTCGCGGGCAAGCACCCGGAGCCGGTCTTCCTGTCCCTCGACGACGCGGTCGCGCACGCGCAGGCCGGACTCGGCGTGTGGGACTTCGCCGGCACGGAGCAGGCCGTCGGGAAGGTCGACGTCGTGCTCGCCTGCGCCGGTGACGTCCCCACGGTCGAGGCGATCGCCGCCACCGACATCATCCGGAAGCACGCTCCCGGCGTCGGGGTCCGCGTGCTCAACGTCGTCGACCTGCTGGCGCTCGGCGACCCGCGCAAGCACGAGCACCCGATCCCGGACGAGCAGTACGACGCGCTCTTCCTGCCCGGCACGCCCACGGTCTTCGCGTTCCACGGGTACCCCACCCTCGTGCACCAGCTGACGTACCGCCGGAACGGGCACGACGACCTGCACGTGCACGGGTTCCTCGAGCAGGGCACGACGACCTCACCGTTCGACATGCTCATGCGCAACGAGATGGACCGATTCGCCCTGGCCCACGACGCCCTGACGCGGGTGGACGCCGAGGCGCACGCCGATCTGCTCACGAAGCTGTCCGAGGCGCGTGACGCCGCGCGGACGTTCGCGTACACGAAGGGCGAGGACCACCCGTCCCTCGCGGGCTGGGAGTTCGCGGGCTGGCCGCAGGACGAGCCCGCCAGCGGCGGGACCGGCGGCGACCCGGGTGCGGGCGAGACCGAGGCGGCCGCGCCCGGCAACTGACGCACTCCTCCACAGGCCTGGAGGCCCGGAGCGCCCTCCACAGGACCGGTCACGCCCGCCGCGTGGCCGGTTCCGTGCTGTCAGGGTTCCGGCATGGACATCGGCTGGATCAGCGCGCTCGTGTCGGTCACGAGCGCGTCCGTCGCGCTGGTTGCGCTCGTCGCCTCGGTGCTCGACGGGCGCGCAGGACGGCGAAATGCAGAGTTCTCGGCGCACCGCGACCTGTGGTGGCAGCGTTGGTCGTGGGTCGCCGACCGGGCGACCTCGGACGACGAAGGACAGCGCGCGGCCGCCGGTGTGATGTCCGCTGCGCTGGTGACCCGCAGTTGGACGACCGCCGACGACCGCTGGGTCGGCCAGGCACTCGACGACCTGACCGCAGCGACGATCGAAGGAGCGAACGATGATCTCGAAGCTGAGTGACAAGGACTTCAAGCGCTGGCTCGACGGACGTGAAATGACGACGCCCGCACTGCTGGCGGACCCGCACTACGGGCCCATGATGCGGGCGAAGGGCGCCGAGGAAGAGCTCCGTCAGGCGCGCATCGAATGGCGCGAACGCCAGGAGCGCGCACGGGCGCGGAAGCTCAAGTACGAGGCGTCCTTCGGTGAGAGCTGAACCGATGCCCTGCGAGCCTGCCACGCTGGGACCGTGACCGAACTCGTCATCCCGGCCCCGAATCTCCCGACCGTGCCCACGACGACGGGCGCGCGTTTCCCCGTCCGCCGTGTGTTCTGCGTCGGACGGAACTACGCCGCGCACGCCCGCGAGATGGGCCACGACCCGGACCGCGAGCCGCCGTTCTTCTTCACCAAGCCGGCAGACGCGGTCGTGGTCGACGGGGCCGACACCCCGTACCCGCCGCTGACGCAGCAACTGGAGCACGAGGTCGAGCTCGTCGTCGCGATCGGCACCGGCGGCACGGACATCGCCGTCGCCGACGCCCTCGCACACGTCTGGGGGTACGCCGTCGGGATCGACCTCACCCGTCGCGACCTGCAAGCCGAGGCGAAGCGACTCGGGCGGCCGTGGGACACGGCCAAGGGCTTCGACGCCTCGGCGCCGATCGGGGCGATCAACCCGGCGGCCGAGGTCGACCCGACCAGCGGCGCGATCGAGCTGACGGTGGACGGGGGACTCCGGCAGTCGGGCGACCTGACCGACCAGATCTGGTCGGTCGCCGAGACGATCGCGGCGCTGTCACGGTCCGTGGCGCTCGCGCCCGGCGACCTCGTGATGACCGGCACTCCTGACGGTGTCGGCGTGCTCGAACGCGGCGCCGTGCTCGTCGGCACGATCGCCGGCGTCGGCGAGGTCCGGACCCGGATCGTCTGAAGCACGTGTCGGCGATGTGTCGACGGGCTGGGAGCGTTCGCAGGCAGGACGGGTAAGTCTTGGGCATCGTCGCGGGTGGGGCCCGCGGCGGACACGGGGCGGCGCATCGCGACGGGGCGACGCGGACACCTCGGGACTGCCGGAGGTACGACCGTGCTGGAACACGACCTGCTCGCCACGTCCTGGACGTGGGCGGGCGACGAGAGCATCCGTGACCGCGTGCACGCCGTCGGCGCCGCCGGGTTCGCCGGCCTGTCGCTGTCCCTCGACGATCTGCACGAGGTCCGCGCGACGACGGGGTTCGCCGAGCTGCGCCGCATGCTCGACGCCGCCGGCATCGTCTGGGTCCAGCTCGGACCACTCGACCGGTGGTGGACGTGCACGAGCCGCACCCAGGACGAGGACGCCGACCGCGGGGTCGTGCTCGAGGCCGCGGCGACGCTGAGCGCCTGGCAGGTGGTGGCGCGCGCCGACACCTCGTTGCCCGGAGCCTCCCCCGCGACGATGGCCGACGACTGGGTCGTGCTCGCCGACCAGGCCGAGGCGGTCGGAGCGCAGCTCGTGCTCGAACCGGAACCGTGGTCGAACCTGCCCACGATCGAACGGGCCTCCCGCTTCGTGGCCGCTGCCGGACACCCCAACGGCGGCCTGCTCATCGACGCCATGCACGCGCTCCGCGGCGGTTCCACGCTCGCGTCGATCCGGCAGGGCGTCGCACCGGGGGTCCTCGCAGCCGTCGAGCTGAGCGACGGGCTGCTGCACACCCCGAGCGGGATGACCCTCGCCGAGGAGTCCCGGACGGCACGGTACCTGCCCGGTGCCGGAGCGTGGGACCTGCCCGGCTTCGTGCGGACCGTGCGCGAGCTCGGGTTCGACGAGCCGTGGGGCGTCGAGGTCCGGACCCCGGCGCACCGGGCGATGCCCGTCCGCGATGCGCTCCGGACGGCCGTGGCCGCCACCCGTGCGGTGCTCGACGCCGCCGACGCGTTCGGCGCGCCGGCCGCCCCGGCGATGCCCTCGACGCCCGCACCGACGTCCGCGGTGGACTTCGAGCCACCGCACACCGGCCGGCACGACCCGACGCACGGAGCCCGCCGTCGGGACGCCGGCACAGGGACGCCCGCGTAGGTTGCTGGGCATGACCGATCAGGCAGCACACGACGACGACCTGCTCCGCCGTTCCCAGGAGTCCATCGACGAGGCCAAGGCCGCCGCGGCCGAGGTGGTCGAGCCGGAAGAGGACGAGCTCATCGAAGAGGACGCACCCGTGGCCGACCGCGCGGTGCCCGCCGACGGCCCTGCGCCCGCGGCCTGACCCCGTCCTGATCCGACGGGATCCCCCGCACGGACGAGATCGCCGGGCGACCACCGAGGTCGCCCGGCGATTCTCCTTGCCGCTCCTGTGACGATCCGGCCACACCGTCCGTCTCACCAGTGGACCCACCGGTGGCGCTTCGGCGAGCCCGGTGCGGGGCTTCGTGGTCGGTCTCCCTGAACCGGCGGACCACGTGCCTCGGCGACGGTCCGTGCGCTCCCTGATCCAGCGTGCGGGCCGTCGGGTCTGTCGCTTCTTTCGGTCGCGTCGAGCGGTCAGGTGTCCAGGTCGTTCCGGTCAGGCGCTCCGGCTGCCCCGCTCAGTCGTCATCCTCGTCCGCGAGGAAGTCCGCGTACCGGACCTCGGTCTCCGTGGCGCCGCTGCCCGGTTCGACGGTCCGCTGCGACAGGTCGTCCCCCGTGATCGCGACGCGTTCTGCGGCCGTGTAGGGCGGCAGGTACTTGCTCGAGTTCATCATCGAAGCCCCCTTCGTCCCGGCGAACGTAACAGCCGATGGCCGATCGTGGCCAGCGGGGCCGATACTGTCCCCCGCCCGGGCACGGTACGGGGGACGGATGTTCGCCAGCGGCGGACCCCATGCGCACGCATGCGGAGCCGAGGCCGGAGCGCGGGTCAGGTCTCCCGCACGACGTCGTCCGGGTCCTTGTCCACGCGCCACCCGCGCCACGACGGCTGCCGGAGCCGTCCGTCGCCGGTCCACTCGGCGAACTCGACCTCGCCGACACGCTTCGGCGTGACCCAGTGCGCATCCCGCGCGTCAGGTCGTGGGACGTCGACGAACGGCGGGGTCTTCCGTTCCAGCGGTGCGAGGACACCGGCGATCTCGTCGAGGTCACGGTCACGGAACCCGGTGCCGACCTTGCCGACGTACTCCAGCCCGTCGGGGCCGGGCACCCCGAGCAACAGCGACCCGATCCCGCCGGCACGCCGACCGCTGCCCGGTTTCCAGCCGCCGACGATGACTTCCTGCGTGGCGTGGTGCTTGAGCTTCAGCCAGGCCTCGGACCGCCGGCCCTCGGCGTACTTCGACGACCGCTTCTTCGCGACGACGCCCTCGAGGCCCTGCTCGCGCGATGCGGCCAACACCGCGTCGAGGTCGCCCTGTACCGCCGGCGGCACGTCGATCGCACCGCCGGGGTCCACGACCGTCTCGAGTGCCTGCCGCCGGGCGTCGTAGCCGAGCCGCGTGAGCTCGTGCCCGTCCGCCTCGAGCACGTCGAACAGCAGGAACCGCACGGGCGTCGTCTCCTGCGCGCTCCGGACCTCGCGTGCCTTCGTCAGGCCCATGCGGTTCTGGAGCAGCTGGAACGAGGGTCGGCCACGATCGTCGACGGCCACGATCTCACCGTCGAACACGCCGTCCACGCCGGCCCGCTCGCCCAGTTCCTGCAGCTCGGGGTACTGGGCCGTCAGGTCGTTGTCGTTGCGGCTGCGCAGGGTCACCGACCCGTCGCGGACCGTCGCCAGCGCGCGCACCCCGTCCCACTTCATCTCGAAGGCCCAGTCGGCCGGGTCCAGCCGGGGCTCCCCCTTGGCCAGGGTCGCCTGCATCGTCCGGCGCTCCGACGGTGGGGTCTCGGCGTCCGCGGTCCCGCTGATCCGTCGCTGCCCGGCGCGGTGCGCATCGCCGTGGCCGTCCGACGGCCGCTCCGACCGTCGCGCCACCGTCGGCCCGGCAGAGCCGCTGCCGTCCGCCAGCCGTTCGGGTTGTTCCTTCGTGCGGTGGATGAGCCAGTTCTTCTCGTCCCCGCCGCCACGGCCGCGGGTGTGGAGCAGCGCGAGGCGGCGAGCGCCGCCGGCCCGACCGTGCAGGGTGACGATGACCTCCTGCCCCTCGCGCCACTTCTCGAGTTCGTAGGTGCCGTCGTCCCAGATGGTGACCGTGCCGCCGCCGTACTCGTCCTTCGGGATCGTGCCCTCGAACGACCCGTACTCGAGCGGGTGGTCCTCGGTCTGCACGGCCAGGTGGTTCTTGCCCGGGTCGGTCGGCTCGCCCTTCGGCAGGGCCCAGCTCACCAGCACCCCGTCGTGCTCGAGCCGGAAGTCGTAGTGGTCGCGGGTGGCGTGGTGCTCCTGGATGACGAAGGTCGGTGTGCCGTCCTTCCGCACCGTGGGAGCGCCCTCGGGCACGGGCTCCGGCGTCTTCGAGGCGTCCCGCTTCGCCCGGTAGGCGGCGAGCCGGTCACGTGCGGGCTGCTCGGCATCGTTCGCCCGCTCGGTCCGGTCGCTGTCCCAGTGACCGTGGTCGTCGCGTCCGACGGCCAGCGAGGCGGAGGCGACCGGGTGCAGGAAGTCCCCACGGGCCTCCAGGCGTTCGAGGACCTCGTCCAACGTGAGCTGCGCGAGCCCGCGTTCCTCGAGTTCCTTCCAGGTGCGGGGCGCCGCGACCGTCGGCCGCTCGCGGCCGCGCAGCGAGTACGGGGCGATGGTCGTCTTGTTGCCGTTGTTCTGCGACCAGTCGACGAAGACCTTGCCCTTCCGCTCGGCACGGCTCATCGACGACAGCACCAGGTCCGGCAGGTCCGTCTCGAGGGCCTTGGCCAGCTCGTGGGCGACGTCGGAGACCTGCGCCGTCGTCGCCTTGCCGTCGAGCGCCGCGTACAGGTGGATGCCCTTGGAACCGGACGTCACCGGGTACGGGTCGAGCCCCATGCCGTGCAGGATCTCGCGCGCGGCCACGGCGACCTCGACGCACTCGGGCAGCCCCACGCCGTCCCCCGGGTCGAGGTCGAGGACGAGCCGGTCCGGGTTCTGCTGCGCGCCGCGTGGGCCGAACCGCCACTGCGGGACGTGCAGTTCGAGCGCGGCCTGCTGCGCCATCCACACCAGGGTCGGCAGGTCGTCGACGATCGGGTACTCGTTGTCGTGTTCCGAGTGGTGGATGGTGTGGTGCCGCACCCAGTCGGGTGCCGAGTCGGGCAGGTTCTTCTCGAAGAAGACCTTGCCCTCGACACCGTTGGCCCAGCGCTTCCGGGTCACCGGGCGGTCCTTGACGTGCGGGATCATCCACGGCGCGACCCGCTCGTAGTACTCGATCACCCGACCCTTCGTGGTGCCGGTCTCGGGGTAGAGCACCTTGTCGGTGTTCGTGAGCGCGAGCCGCCGGTCCCCGACCAGGACGACGGTCTTGCGCGAAGCGGGACTCACAGCGCCACCCCGGTCGCTCCCGCCACCGTCAGGGTCGTGCCGGACGTGTACGAGGACTCGGGCCCGGCCAGGTAGACGTAGGCGCTGCCGAGCTCGACGGGTTGGGCGGGACGGCCGAAGGGGGTGTCCTGGCCGTACGCCGCGATCTCGTCGCCCGGGTAGCTGATCGGCTGCAGGGGCGTCCACACCGGCCCGGGCACCACCGTGTTGGCCCGGATGCCCTTGCTGGCGAGCTGCCGCGCGAGCCCGTTCGTGTAGGTGATGATCGCGGCCTTCGTCGCGGCGTAGTCGATCATGCGGTCCTGCGGCTGGTACGCGGACACCGAGCTGGTCGTGACGATCGAGCTGCCCGGCGCCATGTGCGGGACCGCAGCACGGACGAGCCAGAACAGCGAGTACAGGTTGACCTTCATCGTGCGGTCGAAGTCCTCGGTGCTCTGCACGGTGACGTCCTCGTGCACCTGCTGGTGGCCCGCGACCAGCACGAGCGCGTCCAGGCCACCGAGCTCGCTGACGGCGTCCTGCACCAGGACGTCGCAGAATGCCTCGTCCGTCAGGTCGCCGGGCAACAGCACCGCCTTGCGCCCGAGGTCACCGATGACGTCGCGGACCTGTTCGAGGTCCTCGCGCTCCTCGGGCAGGGCGTTCAGGGCGACGTCGGCCCCTTCCTTCGCCATCGCGATCGCCGCGGCGCGCCCGATGCCGGAGTCCGCGCCCGTAACGAGCACCCGGTACCCGCGCATCCGCCCGGTGCCCAGGTAGCTCGTCTCGCCGTGGTCGGGGGCGGGGTCCATCGCACTCGCCAGCCCGGACCCCTGCTGGGTCTGCGCGGGGAACGGCGGACGGGGGAACTGGTCGCGCGGGTCCTGCTTGTCGAGCTGGCTCATGGGCCCATCGTGCTCGCGCCGGCCTCGCGGCGGTCCAGCGAACCGGACATCCGTGGAACGATCCCCCGGACGGCGGACCTGTGGAGGAACCGACGGCTCCGGGCACGCACGCGTGCGGGCGGGCATCATGTGCGCATGAGGTCGATCTGGAAGGGCTCCATCGCGTTCGGGCTCGTCAACGTGCCCATCAAGGTCTACGCGGCCACCGAGACGCACGACGTGTCCCTGCACCAGGTCCACGACGACGACAAGGGCCGCATCCGGTACAAGCGGGTGTGCGAGTTCGGCCACGAGGTCGAGTACGCGGACATCCAGCGTGCCTACGACGACGGTGACAAGACCGTGGTGCTCACCGCGGACGACTTCAAGCAGCTCCCCGAGGAGCAGTCGCACGAGGTCGAGGTGCTCGAGTTCGTGCCCGTCGACCAGGTCGACCCGATGATGTTCGAGAAGACCTACTACCTCGAGCCCGACTCGCGCTCGCCGAAGGCGTACGTGCTGCTGCGCGAGACCCTGGCGAAGACCGACCGCCTGGCGATCGTGCAGTTCACCCTGCGGCAGAAGACGCGGCTCGGGGTGCTCCGGGTGCACGACGAGGTCATCCTGCTGCAGGGGCTGCTCTGGGGCGACGAGGTCCGCGCCGCCGACTTCAAGACCCTCGACACGACGGTGAAGGTCAGCGCCAACGAGCTGAAGATGTCGTCCTCGCTCGTCGAGAGCATGTCCACCGACTTCGACCCCGACCGCTACACCGACTCCTACCAGGAGGAACTGCAGCAGCTGATCGACGCCAAGCTCGAGGCGGGCGACGACATCGACACCGAGAAGACCTTCGGCGCGCAGGACGACGAGGACGACGACGACGAGGGCGGTGACGTGCTCGACCTGATGGCCGCCCTGCGTGCGTCCGTCGACAAGAAGCGGACAGGAGGCTCGGGGTCGCGTTCGTCGTCGACCGCACGCTCGTCGTCGGGTTCCGCCTCGGGCACGTCCGGCTCGGGCACGTCCGGCTCCGGCAGGAAGGCGCCGGCGAAGAAGGCGCCCGCGAAGAAGGCTGCGGAGAGCGCGGCCGAGAAGGCCCCCGCGAAGTCGGCACCGAAGAAGGCCCCGGTCAAGAAGGCTCCGGCGAAGAAGCCCGCCGCGAAGAAGCAGGCGAGCTGACCACTCCCGGGTCAGGCCGCGGTCGACCCGCCGCCCGCCAGGCGCTCGAGCGTGGTGAACACCTCGACGTACTGCTGGCGGAGCGCCGCCCACCCGGCGCCGGTGTCGATCGACTCCGGGTCCTCGACGGGCACCGCGAACCCGTACTGCGCCCGCGGGACCGGGTCGCCCGGCAACCGGAGCTCCTGGGTGAACGCACCGCTCGCGGCCTCGAAGGTCAGGGTGTGCGACGCGATGTTCCGGCCCCAGTCCGCGGACGGCCACGACATGAACGCGACGTGCCGCATCCCCTCGGCGGGATCGGTCGCCGAGACGTAGCAGCCGTGGTGGTCCTCACCCGGGGACAGGATCGTGTACGTGCCGTTGTCCCGGTAGACGAGCAGTGCCTCGGCGAAGGGCTTCGGTGCGTACATCGCGGTGTAGCGCAGCGCGTGCACGAACTGCGGCCGGCCCAGCGGGACCGTCACGAGCGCGCTGCGGGCCGGCCCTTCGCTCGGTGGCGCCTCGCCCGGGGTCGACGCCGCTGCACCTGCCGGCAGGTGGGCGACGTAGAGCAGCTCGGCGTCCTCCGTGCCGGTGCTGCGGCCGTCGTGCACGATGCGCGGCTCCTCGACCAGGGCCTGCCCCGGCCCGATTACCCGAGTGGCCTCTTCGGTGACGTGCGTCAGCGTGCCGCGCACCACGAGACCCGTCTGGCGCGCGTCGTGCCGGTGCCAGCCGGTCGACGCACCCACCGGGAGCGTCAGCCGCCGCACCTCGTACGTGCCGCCGTCGGGCCCGTCGACGGTGGCGACGAGGGTGGTGGTGGGCTCGGGATCGGTCATCGGGGTCCTCTCGGTGGCGCGTTCGCCAGATGATCGTCTTGCACCCGCCTGGGACGGCGGTCGAAGGACGACGCGGATCCGTTCAGCCGACGTGCGAGGCACGTGTCACGAGCCGGAAACACGGGTCCGGGACACTGGTCGGATGACTCCACAAGAGCCTGGGAGCCTGCAGTCGTCATCCGAGACCGCAGGCCCGCCCGTCACCGTCTCCGTCACCCGCCTGGTCGAACCCGATCGCATCCCCGAGGTCACCCGCTGGGTGCAGTCCGGGGTGAACCTGGCGAACCGCTACCCCGGCTTCCTCGGCTCGGGGTGGGTGCGTTCCACCGCGCAGTCCCGCGAGTGGCACATGCTCTACCGGTTCGCCGACCACGACTCCCTGGCCACGTGGGAGAACTCCGACGACCGGCTGCGCTGGCTCGACCTGGGCCGTGACCTGGTGGTGGAGTCCCGCGTCGAGAAGCGCACCGGCATCGAGGGGTGGTTCGACGTCCCGCAGGACGCCCCGGCCTCGAGCGCTCCCCCGCGGTGGAAGCAGTCCGTGAGCATCTGGCTCGGCTTCTTCCCGGTGAACCTCGCGTTCACGTACCTGACGGCATGGCTCGTCCCCGCGTTCGCGCACGTCGCGATCCTGCCCCGGGTGCTCATCACGACCGTCGTGCTCACGCCGATCATGACGTTCTGGGTGCTGCCGTTCGTGACGAAGCTGATCCGCCCGTGGCTGCTCGCTCCGCCGAGGTCCGAGCGGGCCTAGCCGACGACCCCGAGCGGCACGGGCCCGTCGTGGCCGAGGGCGTCCCATCCGATCTGCAGCATGTGCGGCCGGGCCTCCGGCGCGGAAGCCTCGGTCTCGTACGTCAGCGCGAGCATCACGATCGCACCGAACGCCCCGGAGACCCGTGCACGCCGGTCGAGCGGGGTGGCCATGGCGTCGGCCATGTCGATGCCGAACACGTCGAGGAGCGTCGCTGCGACCGGTTCGAGCCGGACGCCGACGTCATCCCCGCGTCGCAGGGTGAAGGCCGCGAGCGCGAGCTCAGCCCACCCCGGCCGGACGAGAGCGAGGTCGGCGATGCCCGCGAGCGCCGCGGCGTCGCGGGGCTCCCCCACGGGGGCGGCGGTGGCAGCTGCCCGGATCGCCTCGGTCTGCGCGGTGCACTGCGCGAGCGCGGCCTCGACGAGCAGCTCCTTGCTCGTGAACCGGGCGAGGATGCCCGCCTTCGAGTAGCCGGCCTGGTCGGCGACGGCCTGCACGGCGGTGTCCTTGATGCCGCGTCGGGCGATGAGTCCGGCGGTGATGTCCAGGACGACCCCGTTGATCTCCTCGGCAGAGGGCCGAGCACGGCGCGCAGGGCGGGTCACGCGCCGACCGCCGAAGCCCGCGCCGTCCGTAGGCGCCGCGACCCTGCGACCAGCAGGGCGATCCCGGTCAGGAGCTCCCACGCGACGATCGTGTACACGGACGCACGCTCCCACACGCCGTCGGGGAGCACCTCGATCACCGTCGACGACGAGTCCACGACGAGCATCACGAGGGAGACGATGCCGACGATCCCGAGCACGACGCTCGCGATCCGGTAGACCGCCGGTGCCCGCAGCGCCCCGGACCCGATGCCGGCGGTGATCGCCACGAGGTTGCCGGTCGTGATCGCTGCCGCGGCGCCGAGCACGTGGAACACGATGGTGCCGCCGTCGGTGCTCGTCTGGCTGCCGTGGAACGAGCCGACCAGGACCATCCCGACCAGGTGGACCACGGCGAGGACCGCGGTCGCCACCCGCGCACGGCGGGACGCGGCGCGGAACAACACGGCGGCGAGCACCGCTGCGATCCCGAACAGGACGCCCTGCCCGATGAACGTCGTGTTCATGAGCACGTGCAGCGGTGAGTCGATCGACCGCCCCTGGAACGTGCCGACGTCGGGGACCCCGAGGTCGGAGATGTAGTTCGTCGCGTAGCTGTAGCCGGGGAACGCCGACGCCGAGACGGCTTCGCCGACGAGCCATCCGACTCCCGCGACCGTCCAGACTGCGCCGGGGACGAGCGCACGGGGAGTGTCCGATTTGGTCATCTACTGACCATAACGGTCACTACTCGGAGTTGCCCAGCACCGACAGCTGGTCGAGCCGCTCGAGGATCACGCCCTCGCGGAGCGCCCACGGGCAGATCTCCAGCGCCGGCAGGTCGAAGATGTCCAGGCACGCCTCGGCGACGAGCGCGCCCGGCACGACCTGGTGCGCCCGGCTCGGTGAGACACCGGGCAGCGCCGCGAGCTCGTCGACCGACATCGTCAGCAGCGCGGGCAGCTTCGACCGGAGCACGTCGCCGTCGAGCACCCGCGGCACGAGCGGACCGGCACCCGAGGGTGCCGCCCCGCAGATCCGCGCGATCGACCGGAAGGTCTTCGAGGTCGCCACGGCACGGTCCGGACGTCCGGCGCGGAGCAACTTGCCGGCGTCGCGGGCGATCTCGACCCGGATCTCGTGCCGGATGCGGCGGACGTCGTCCTCGGTCGGGGTGCCCGCGGCGAAGTAGGACCGAGCCAGGCGTGCGGCGCCGATCGGCATCGACCACGCGACGTCCGGCGCCTCATCGGCACCGCCGGCGATCTCGAGCGAGCCACCGCCGATGTCGAAGACCGCCAGGCGACCGGCGGACCAGCCGAACCAGCGACGCACGGCCAGGAACGTCAGCCGGGCCTCGTCGGAGCCGGACAGGACTGCCAGTTCGACCCCGGTGGAGGCCTCGACGTGGGCGAGCACGGCCTCGGAGTTGCCGGCGTCGCGCACCGCCGAGGTGGCGAACGCGAGCATGTCCTCGCAACCGCGTTCCTCGGCGACACGGACGGCGTCGGCGACGAAGGTGGTCAGGGCGTCGATCCCCTGCTGGGTCACCGCGCCCGAGTCGTCCAGGTGCTCGGCCAGCCGCAGCGGCTGCTTGAACGAGGACGCCGGCAGCGGCGCGGCGCCGCCGTGGGCGTCCACCACGAGCAGGTGGCCGGTGTTGGACCCGATGTCGAGGACTCCCACGCGCATGGGACAACGCTAACGGTCTGGAGGCCCGCCCTACGCCCGCAGGAACGCCTCCAACTCGGCGATGGTCGGGTACGAGGCCTGTGCGCCCGGCTTGGTCGCGGCGTACGCCCCGACCCCCACCGCGAACCGAGCGGCGTCGACGAGGGTGTCCTCCGCGGCCAGACGCAGCGCCACCGCACCCATGAAGGCGTCGCCGCAGCCCGTGGTGTCCACCGGCTCGACCCGCACGGCGTCGATCGACACCGGCTCGGCACCGCGATCGTGCACGACGCACCCGGCACCACCACGGGTGACGATCGACCGGGTGACGCCGTGGTCACCGAGCGCCGCGGCCTCGTGCTCGTTCACCAGCAGGACGTCGGTCAGCTCGAGGAGCTCGGCCGGCACGGCGCCGAACGGCGACAGGTTCGTGAGCACCGTGACCCCGGCGGCGTGCGCGGCCCGGGCGGCGGCGAGGACGACGTCGATCGACACCTCGAGGCAGAGCCCCAGCACCGCGGCGTCGGCAAAGGCGTCGGTCGGCACATCGTCCGGCGTCAGCGTGCCGTTCGCCCCGGCGGAGATCACGATGGTGTTCTCGCCTGCGGCGTCGACCGTGATGACGGCGGTGCCGGTCGCGACGCCCTCACGGATCGCAACGTGCGTCGTGTCGACACCCGCAGCCGCGACGGAGTCGCGGAGCAGCGCACCGTTCCCGTCGTCGCCGACCGCACCGATCATGCGCACCGTGCCCCCGAGCCTCCCGGCAGCCACCGCCTGGTTGGCGGACTTGCCCCCTGGCAGGATCGCGAGGTCGGAGCCCTGCAGGGTCTCACCGGGCTGGGGGAAGCGCGTGGTGCGGACCACCAGGTCCGCGTTGAGCGACCCGACGACGACGATGCTCTCGGTCAACGGACGGTCTCCTTCTGCGGGGCGACGGACGTGGTCTCGGCACCCTCCGGACGGGGGATGAGGAACGAGATCGCGAGTGCGACGGTCGTGATCGCGGCCCCGAGCAGCATGCCACCGGAGTACCCGGCGGTGCCCGCGGAACCGCCGACGCCGAGCGCGATCTGCAGCGCGGGCAGGACCGCGAAGCTGACCCCGGCACCGAGGTTGAACGCACCGGCGTTCAGCCCGGGCAGGAACCCGGGGTTCGACTCCGGCGACAGCACGATGCCCAGGCCGTTCAGGATGATGTTCGCAATACCGGCGTAGGTGATGCCGATCAGCACGGTCGCGGTGACCAGCACGGGCAGGGAGTGCACCCCGACGAGCGCCATCAGGACGGTCGAGACGATGCTGCCGATCAGGCCGAAGCGGAGCACGGCGCGGTACCCGATGGTCGGGGCGAGGCGCCCGGCGAAGGGTCCGACGATCCAGCCGACCAGCGCGTACGGGGTGAGGAACACGAGCGAGGCCAGGTCGGGTTCCATGCCGAAACCGGCGTCACCGTTCTGCGCGAGCGAGGTGACCAGGCCGTTGACGACCGCGAACACGCCCGTCATCGTCAGGAACGTCGTCGCGAGGAGCGCCCAGGTCGCCCGGCGCTGCAGGAACCGGGTCTCGACCAGGGGCTCCCGTACGCGCGACTCGACGGCCCAGAACACCGCGAAGGCGACGAGCGCGACGACGACGCCACCGACCACGAGCACGGGGTTCGCCGCGCCGAGCTTGCCGGCCTCGTTGAACGCCGTGAGCAGCGCACCGACGCTCACCACGAGGGGCACGACGCCGATCCAGTCCATCCGGGTGCCGGCCGAGGGCTTCGACTCGACGCCCCAGACCGCGACCAGGAGCAGGGCGAGGACGGTGACGACGGCGATGACCCAGAAGATCCCGCGGAACCCGAAGTTCGTCGCGATCCAGCCGCCGGCCAGGGCGTCGACACCCGCGATGCCACCGTTCACCGCGGTGAGCAGGCCGAGCGCGGCGCCGTAGCGCTTCGGGTCGCTGATCTCGTTGCGCAGGACGAGCAGGCAGATGGGGACGACCGGACCGGTGACGCCCTGGATGATGCGGCCGGCGAACAGCATCGGCACGTTCACCGCGAGCGCGGCGACGATGCTGCCGACGAGCATCACGGCGAGCATGCCGATCAGCACGCGCTTGCGGCCGACGATGTCGGACAGCCGCGGCAGGAAGAGCGAGAACAGCGCCGCGAGCGTGAAGTACAGGGTCTGCGACAGGCCGATGGTGGCGTCGTCGGTGTTGAGCTCGCGCGCCATCGTGACGAGGGCGGGGCTGAGCATGCTCGCGTTCAGCTGGAACGCGATGCACGCGGCGAGGAGCGCGGCCGTGAGGGCGCCGATCGACTTCTTCGTCGAGGTGGTGGTCATGGGGGTTCAGCGCTCCGGGGTCGTGGTGATGCCGGCTTCGACGGCGTCGGCGGCGGCACGTGGGGTCCAGCCGTTGTCGGCCGTCTCGCCGATGCGCTCGAGGGCGTCGACGACGAGGTCCCAGAACCGGCCGTGGTCGAGCTCCATCGCGGCGCTCGTGCGGCAGTCCTCGGGTGCGGGGGCGCGGAAGTCGGCGACGGTCATGCCGAGGGTCAGCGCGCCCTGGGTCTCGACGTGGATCGGGACCTTCACGGCGCGGACGATGGTGGGGTCGATCACGTAGGCGACGGCGCAGGGGTCGTGGACCGGCGGGGCGTCGAAGCCCTGGGCGTCCTTGTAGGTCTGGCCGAAGAAGTCGAGCAGCTCGCCGACGAACGCGGCGGGGGCGGTGCCGACGCCGGCGATGCGCGCGGCGACCTCGGGGGTGGCCAGGGCCTGGTGCGTCAGGTCGAGGCCGACCATCACGACGTCCCACCCGGCCTCGAACACGATGGCCGCGGCCTCGGGGTCGATGACGATGTTGAACTCGGCGACCGGGCTCCAGTTGCCGACGTGCACGCCGCCGCCCATGAGCACGACCTGCTTGACGCGCTCGACGATGCGGGGCTCCTTGCGGGCCGCGAGGGCGATGTTCGTCAGACCCCCGGTCGGCACGAGGGTGACCGTGCCGGGCTCGTGGGCCATCACGGTGTCGATGATCAGGTCGACGGCGTGGCGCGCGTCGAGGTCGAACGACGGCTCGGGGAGCATCGGGCCGTCCAGGCCGCTCTCGCCGTGGATGTCCGGTGCGACCTCGATCTGGCGCAGCAGCGGGCGGGCGGCTCCGGCGGCGAACGGTACCCCGGTGACGCCGGCGATGCGGGCGACGGCCAGGGCGTTGCGGGTGACCTTCGGCAGGGTCTGGTTGCCGACGACGGTGGTCACGGCGAGCAGGTCGATGGCGGGGCTGCCGTGGGCGAGCAGGAGCGCCACGGCGTCGTCGTGGCCGGGGTCGCAGTCGAGGATGATCTTCGCGGCGGGCTGGGTCGCATCGGGCACGCTGGGCGCTCCACTTCTTCGGGGAATCGAGGTGAGTGCTCGACGTGGTGGGGATCCACGGGCCGGCAGAGCGCTGGCGACGCGGCGCGTCAAGCGTTTGACATCGAAACACGTCAAACGCTTGACGTCAAGTTCGACCACCGCGCTCGCTAGCATCGACGAGTGCCCTCCCCCGCCGCCCCGAGCCGTCGTGTGACCGCTGCGATGGTGGCCGAGCGTGCGGGCACGAGCATCGCCACGGTCTCCCTCGTCGTGAACGGCAAGGACCGCGGGCGGGTCTCCGCACCCATCGCCGCACGGGTCCGCGACGCCGTGGACGACCTCGGCTACGTCGTCGACCACGCCGCCAGCTCGTTGGCCCGCGGCAGCGGCGACCTCGTCGTGTTCATCGCCCCCGACCTGTCGAACCCGTTCTTCGCCGAGGTCATCCGTGGCGTCCGCGACACCCTGGGCGACCGGTTCCAGCTCGTGCTCTCCGTCACCGAGCGGGGTGCACAGCCGGTCGCGGCCGACGTCCGGCGCTTCGAACGGCTCCGGCCGGCCGGCATCCTGGTCGACGCCCCGGCCGCCGACGAGTCGATGTCGGCGAGCGTCCCCGTGGTGCTGCTCGACGCCCCCGGTGGCCCCGAAGCCGTCAACTACGACCTCTCCACCGGCGTGCACGACCTCGTCGCCCACCTGCACGACCAGGGACACCGGCACGTGGGCTACCTCGACGGCACCTCGCGGGCGGCGACGTTCGGCGTGCGCCGCGAACTGTTCGAGCAGGCCTGTGCGGAGGCCGGCATCACGGTCTCCGAGGTCACCGCCCGCGCCGACCTGACCGTGGAGGCCGCGGCCTCGGCCACCGAGCACGTCATCGAGGCCTGGCAGGACGACGACGTCACCGCCGTCGTCGCGGCCGCGGACACCCTGGCCTACGGAGTCCTGCGGGTCGCCGGCGCGCTCGGCATCGCCGTCCCCGGCGCACTCGCGGTCGCGGGCTTCGACGACCTGCCGTCGTCGTCGGTCACCGCGCCGGCCCTGACGAGCGTGGCGCTGCCCGGCGCCGACCTCGGTCGCGCTGCGGCACTGCGGCTCCTCGCGACGCTCGACGGCACGGCCGCCGAGCCCGCGGCCCTGCCCACGCGGCTCGTGCCGCGCGCGAGCACCGGCGCGTAGCGCGCCGCGTCGGCGCCCGAGCCGGGCCCGCGAAAGCGACACATCTCGCACGTCCGAGGCGGCAGGTCCGCGAAAGCGACAGTTCGACGCGGATGTTCCGCGGAGAACTGTCGCTTTCGCGAAGGAGGCGGGCTGGCCACGCGCCGTGGGCGCGGACGCGCCGGCCTGGAGGCCCGGTGCCAGCCCGCACCGCGCCTCCAGGGAGCGACGGGCGCGACCACCCCGCCATGGCGACAGATCTCGCCGCCCACCGACCGGCAGGACCGCGAAAGCGACAGATGTCCGCGGACGTTCCGCGCAGATCTGTCGCTTTCGCGAGGCTGGCTACTGCTGCGTGCGGTCCGCCGGCTCCGCCGCCGCGTGCTCCGCACGGGCCGCGCGCTGCGCCCGCTCGAGCTCGTCGGCCTCCTCGCCGCCGACGGCCTCGCCACGGGCGACCATGCCGGCCGTGTCGGAGAGCGTGATCTGCGGCAGGAAGAGCGCGAGCAGGAACGCCACCGCGATGAACGGCAGCAGGTACCAGAACACCGGTGCGAGCGAGTCGGCGTAGGCGTTCACGACGCCGTCCTGCACCGCCGGCGGCAGCCCGGCGACGGTCGACGGGTCGATGCTGCCCGCCGACGACGCCGCATCGGTCGCCGAACCACCGGCACCGCGGAACACGTCGGTCAGCGACGTCGTGAGCCGCGCGGTGAAGAGCGCGCCGAAGACGGCGGTGCCGAGGGAGGCGCCGACCTCGCGGAAGTAGTTGTTCGTCGAGGTCGCGGTGCCGACCTGCTCGGCGGGGACGGCGTTCTGCGCGACGAGGACGACCACCTGCATGATCAGGCCGAGCCCGGCACCGAAGACGAACAGGTACGCGCAGATGAGCCAGATCGGGGTGTCCGCCGCCAGCTGGGTCATCGCGAGCATCGCGATGGCCACCAGGACCGTGCCGACGATCGGGAACATCCGGTAGCGCCCGGTCTTGGTGATCAGGACACCCGAGGCGATCGACGTGCCGATCAGGCCGGCCATCATCGGCAGCATCAGCAGGCCGGAGACCGCAGCCGAGGTACCCGAGGCCATCTGCAGGAACGTCGGGACGAAGCCGATCGCGGCGAACATGCCGATGCCGAGCACCAGGCCGATGCCGGTGGCCAGCAGGAAGGTGCGGTTGCGGAAGAACGACAGCGGGAGCACGGGGTCCTGCGCACGGGACTCGACGAACACCAGCAGCGCTGCCGAGACGACGAGACCGGCGAACCAGGCCCAGGTCTCGGGGGCGTCCCAGCCGTGGTCCTTGCTGCCGCCGAACTCCGAGAAGAACACCAGGCACGTGGTCGCTGCGGACATGAACAGCACGCCGAGGACGTCGATGCGCTTCGTCGCCTTCTTGTTCGGCAGGGTCAGCGCGAACCAGGCCACGAAGAACGCCGCGATGCCGACCGGGATGTTGATGTAGAACGCCCAGTTCCAGGTGAGGTGGTCCACGAAGAAGCCACCGAGCAGCGGGCCACCGATGGCGGACAGGCCGAAGATCGCACCGAGCGGGCCGAGGTACTTGCCGCGCTGCGAGGCCGGGACGATGTCCGCGATGATCGCCTGCGACAGGATCATCAGACCGCCGCCGCCGAGCCCCTGCATGGCGCGGAACGCCACGAGCTGCGTGAAGTCCGTGGCGAACGCGCACCCGGCCGACGCGATGGTGAACAGCGCGATCGCGATGAGGAACAGGTTGCGTCGGCCGAGGACGTCGCCGAACTTGCCGTAGACGGGCATCACGATGGTGGAGGCGAGCAGGTACCCGGTCGTCAGCCAGGCCTGGTGCGCGACGCCGCCGAGCTCGCCGACGATGGTCGGCATCGCGGTGGAGACGATGGTCTGGTCGAGGCTGGAGAGCAGCATCCCCGCGATCAGGGCGGAGAAGATGATCCAGATGCGACGCTGCGTCAGGAGCAGCGGGCCGTCGGAGCCTGGGCGGGCACGCTTGGTGGTGCCCGGCGCGGTGGCGCTCATGTGGTGTGTTCCCGTTCGGTCGTGGTGACCGCCCTGAGCAGGCGGAGGTTCTCGGTGAGCAGCGCGTCGAACGTCGGCCCGGTGGCCTCGTCGAAGGCGTCGTCGAAGTACTCGGTCGCGGTGGCCTTCATCAAGGCTGCCGCGGCCTCGGTGACCAGTCGCGGTCGGCGGTCGGCGGGGTCGTCCCACCCGAACCGTCGCCGCAGGGCCACGGTGATCCGGGCGAGCTGCACGTCGGTCGCCGACAGGAACCGTGCGACGAGTGCCGGCTCACGCTCGAAGACGCGGCGGACCAGGGCTTCGTCGGCGCGGGCGATGCCGACCCGGTGGAACTGGTCGATCGCCAGCGCGACGATCGACCCGAGGGGGTCCAGTTCGCCGGGGTCGATCCCGCCCGCGGCGTAGGCGTCGATCGCCTCGACGTCGGCGTTGAGCTCGATGCCGAGCACGGCGTCGTCCTTCGACCCGAAGTGGTTGAAGAACGTGCGGCGCGACACCCCGACGGTCTCGCAGAGCTGCTCGATCGTGAAGCCGTGCAGCCCGTGTTCGACCGTCGCCCGACGTGCCTCGACGATCATGCGTCGGCGCAGCGCGCGGGTGCGTTCAGTGGTGCTCACCGAGCAAGAATTGCACTCTCCTGCTGAAAGTGCAATACGGGGTGGGGCCGGGCTACAGGGCCTTCTCGAAGCAGAACGACCACGGCATGGTCGCGACGTAGGGCTCGTAGACGTCGATCTGGTCCCAGCCGGTCTTGCGGTAGAGCGCCACGGCGTCGGGCTGCTTGTCGCCGGTCTGCAGGATGAGCCGCGGGGCGCCGAGTTCACGGCCGACGCGCTCGCACTCGTCGAGCAACGCGGTGGCCGCACCCTTGCCACGCGCGGAGGCCAGCACGATGAGGCGCTTCAGTTCGACCTCGTCGCCCAGACGTCGGACGGCGATGTGCCCGACCGGGTCGCCGGACTCGTCGAGAGCCAGGATCGACGTGACGACGGTCGATGGGTCGACGCTCAGCGCACGACTCCGCTCGGCGGTGATCGCCGGGTCCTCGCCGGCGTTGGCCGACCCGTAGCGCTCGTGCATCTCGTCGTCCATGCGGGCGCGGAGCACCACGCTGCGGGGGTCGTCCCAGGACACGCGTTCGATCGTGATCACGAACGTCGATCCTGGCACGGGCGACCGACGACGCGGAAACCGAGGCGCCCGTCAGGCGCGACCGGCACCGCCCGTCAGTCGCGCTGGCCGAGTGCCGCGATCGGGCCCTCGCCGGCGCGGAACGCCGCGAGCACGGCCGCCGCGTCGTCGTACACCTCTGCCGCCCCGGCACCGCGGAGCTCGTCGCCGCCGATGCCGCCGGTCATCACGCCGACGCACGGTACCCCCACCTTGCCGGCGGACTCGACGTCCCACATGGCATCCCCGACCATCACGGCGTCGTCGGCGGAGACCCCGGCCTTGTCGAGCGCGACCCGGATGATGCCGGGGTCCGGCTTCGCCTGCTCGACGTCCTCGGAGCTGGTCTCGGCGGTGACCCCCTCGCCCGCGTCGAGCAGGTCGCGCAGGCGGGCGAGTTCGTGCTCGGGCGCGCTGGTCGCCAGGACCACGGCGTGCCCCGCTTCGGCGACGGCCTGCAGGAGCTCGCGCGCACCCGGCAGCAGCCGGAGCCGCGGCATCTGCTCGGCGTAGTAGGCGGTGTGGAACTGCTTCGCGGTGTCGCGGGTCTCCTGGGACGCGTCCGGCAGCAGCGTCTCGAGCAGCTTCGCCGAGTCCATCCCGATCGCGCGGTGGATCCGCCAGGCGTCGACGGACTCCCCCGCCGCCAGGAACGCCCGCCACCACGCGTCGATGTGCGCGTAGTTCGAGTCGGCGAGGGTGCCGTCGATGTCGAAGAGGACTGCTGTCGTGGGTGCGTCGGCCATCCCACCATGCTGCTCGGGAGGCCCGGATCGCCTCCCAGGGGACGCCCGCGTCCGTCAGACGGTGATCGTCTCCCCCGCCGGCAGGATCAGGACGGGCACCGGCCCGAGACCGTCCGGGCCGAGGAAGCGCGCAGCGGACTGCTGGCCGAGCTCGCTCAGCATCGCCTCGTGGATCTGCACGGCCCGCTCCGGCGCCACGGCTCGCACGTAGTCGACGGCCTGGGCGGTGTTCGTCCACGGCCCGCTCGTCGGCAGCAGCAGGGTCGGCACCGGGACACCGGGCTCGAGGTACGCGTCGCCCGGGTGGAACACCGCGTCGTCCACCAGGTAGCCGACGTTCGCGGTGGACGGGATGTCGGGGTGGATGACCGCGTGCTGCTCGCCGAAGACCCGGACGGAGAACGGTCCGACGGTGATCGTGTCGCCGGCGTGCACCGCTGCGACCCGGCCGTGGTGTTCGCCGAGCTGCTCGACGACGGTCTCCGGACCGCGGACGACGAGGTCCGGGTTCGCGGCGAGCCCCGCGCGCAGGGCGTCGATGTCGAAGTGGTCGGGGTGGTCGTGCGTGACGAGGACGCCCGCGGCGCCGCGGACGAGGTCGACGGCCTCGGGCGTGAACACCCCGGGGTCGATGACGAGGGTGACGCCGTCCTGCTCGAGGACGACGGTGGCGTGGTTGTACTTCGTCAACTCCATGCGCACAACTGTACAGCCGTGTTGTACTTCTGCGATCGCCCAGGAGGTGAGGAGTCGTTCAGTCAGCCCGGCGCGCGACCCGCTCGAACAGCTCGGGCAGACGGCGGAGCAGCGCACGCTCCTCGGCGTCGGTCTCCTCGCGGATCGCATCGGCCAGCCAGTCCGTGCGGGCGTCCATGTCGCGCTGCAGTGCGGCCCGGCCGGCGTCCGTGATCCGGATGACCGACGCTCGGCGGTCGGTGTCCGACGCCGTCCGGTCGACGTACCCGAGTTCGGCCAGTTCGCCGACCGTGCGGGACTGCCCCTGGTGCTTCACCCCGCGGCGGCGCGCGAGTTCCGCGATCGTCATCGGGCCCTCGCGGTGCAGGAACCCGAGGGTGGTGGTGTGCGTGGCCGGCAGCGCGTCCGCCTCGCGTCGTGCGGCACGCACCACCCGGCCGATGGACTGTCGGAGCTCCGCAGCGAGCTCGTCGATCGGGTCCATGCCCGGAACGCTACCGCTTCACGGACAGGAGGCGCGGTGCCGGCTGGCACCGCGCCTCCTGTCCGTCACGGGGTTCTGCTCAGCTGCTGCGGACGTCGTCCGCCGCACCCTGCGCGTTGTCCTTGACGTCGGACGCGGCCCCCTGTGCCTCGCCCTTGACCGCCTGCGCGGCGTCCTGTGCAGTCCCCTTGAGGTCCTGCGCGTGCTCCTTCGCCACGTCGCCGAGCTGCGAGCCGACGTCCTTCGCCTGCTCCTTGACCTCGTCGACGAGCGGTGCAGCCTTGTCCTTCAGCTCACCGGCGAGCTCTTCTTCCTTCTCGGTGGTCGGCAGGAGCGACGACACGAGCCAACCGGCACCGAACGCGATGAGGCCGACGGCAAGCGGGTTGCCCTTCGCCTTCTCGACGCCCTTCTGCGCGACGTCCTTCGCCTGGCCGGTCGCGCCCGAGGCGGAACCGGAGGCGCTCGAGCGGGCCGACTGGGCCGCGCCCATCACGGACTCACGGACGTCCTGGAACCGGCCCTTCACCTTCTCGCTCTGGCGGTGGGCGATGGACGACGGGCTGACCTTGTCGGCGAGGGCGTCGACGTCGGAGCCGAGTTCGCCGCGGGTGCGCTCGATGTCGGCGCGGATCTCGTCTGGGGTGCTCATGGCTTCCTCCCGGTGTTGGGCTTGAGTGTCTCGGGGACTTCCTTGGCGGTCTCGACCGTCTGCGGGGCGCCCTTGATCTCCTTGATCTCCTTGCGCCCGCGGACGGCCAGGATCGCGGCGACGATCGCGTAGACGACCGCGATGATCAGGGCGGACCAGGCGTTGCCGATCAGGTAACCGAGGCCCCACCACGCGGCGATCGACAGGAACAGCAGGGCGAACACGGCGGTGAGTCCGGCGCCGCCGAACATCCCGCCCGCCTTGCCGGCCTTCTTCGCGGAGTCGGTCAGCTCGGCCTTCGCGAGGGCGACCTCCTGCCGGAACAGACTGGAGAGGTCACGCGACACGTCGGACAGCAGCTCACCGAGCGGTGTGGTCGCGGCGCGCTCCTCGGGCGTCGGTTCACCCAGGGGTGTCGCGCCGGGGACGGACTGGCTCATACGCCACTCCCCGATCCGGTGGTGCCGTCGCCGGCCTCCTTCTCGTGCTTGACCTCGGTCGCGAGCGCCTTGGTCAGGCGTCCGGCGAGCAGGCCAGCACCGGCGGCGATCGCGATGAACGTGCCGGGGCGCTTCGCGGCGAAGGTCTTCACCTCGTCGAGCAGCGAGCCCGGGTCGCGGTTCTCGAGGAACCCGGCGGCCGAGGTCGCGCGGCCCGACAGGTCGCGGACGACCTTCGCGGCGACGCCCTGCTCGTCGTCGTTCTCGGCCATGCGACCGAGCTGCTCGCCGAGGGAGCGGAGTCCGCCGGCAGCGCGCTGCTGCTGCTCGCCGGCCTGCTGCTTGAGGTTCTCGGACGCCTGGCCGTAGAGCTGCTTGGCATGGTCGGTCGCCTCGGAGGCAACCTTCGACGCCTGCTCCTTGGCGGTGCCCGCGACGTTCGCGGCCTTCTCCTTGGCGTCGCCGGCGACGTCCTGCGCGGCACCCTTGGCCGCGTCGGCCTTGCCGGAGCCGCTGCCCGAGTCACTGCCGGAGCCGGAGCCGCTGCCGGTGCCACCAACGCTGCCGGCGGATGCCGCGGACGGGACGGCGGGGAGCTGCTCGTCGGCCGGGACGGCGTCGAGGGGTGCGTCGAACGGCACCTCGGCGGCGCTGTCGCCGTACGGGTCGTAGGTCTGGGGTGCACCGGGGTCGGTGGGTCGCGCGGCGGGGGTACCGCTGGCGTACGACGGCACGGTCACGCCGGGGGCGACCTCGTGGCCCTCGGAGGCTGCGGTGCGGTCGTGGATGGGCGTCCCGGAGTCGTTCCCGGGTGGGTTCGTGGTCATGGTCGGCCTTCCGGTTGTCGTCGTCCCCGGCGTGCACCGGGGGCGTTTCGCCATCGACCGTGCGCGCTGCCCTCTGGGCCAGGACCCAGGAATGCCGGGAAACGCGGTCCGGCAATCCGCACAGGTGGAAGCCGGTTGGATCGACGGATGCCCCGTGTCTCGGTCGTGATCCCCGTGCGAGACGACGCCGTGCACCTGCGCCGGTGCCTCGCCGCCCTCGCAGCTCAGACCCGGCCGGCCGACGAGGTCGTCGTGGTCGACAACGGCAGCTCTGACGACAGCGCGGCGATCGCCCGGGACGCCGGCGCAGTCGTGCTCACGGAGCCGGTGCGCGGGATCGCCCGGGCCTCGGCGCGCGGCTACGACCGGGCGTCCGGCGACGTCGTCGTGCGGCTCGACGCCGACTCCGTCCCGCCGCCGTCCTGGATCGCCGACGCGGTCCGGCTGCTCGCCGACCCCGAGGTCGTCGCGGTCACCGGTCCGGGCCGGCCGCGGAACGGTGGCGCCGTGGTGCGCCGACTGTGGAACGCCGTCTACATGGGCCCGTACTTCGTCCTGATGTGGAGCGCGCTCGGGCACCCGCCGCTGTTCGGGTCCGCCATGGCGATGCGTCGGTCGACCTGGGCCGCGGTCGGTGGGCGAGCGCACCGCGACGACGCCGAGGTGCACGACGACGTCGACCTGAGCATGCAGCTCGACCCGGCCTGGCGGGTGGTGGCCGACCCCGTGCTCACCGTGCAGGTGTCCGCGCGACCGTTGGCGGGCCTCCCGTCCGTCTGGGTGCGGACGCGACGCGCCCTCCACACGTTCCGCGTGAACGGCCGGCGGGCGAACCCGGTGCGCCGGTGGGCGCGACGGCTGCGATCGCAGTCGCAGTTGCGGCGGTGGTGGCGCAGCCGCTGACCGACGGGGTCGGGGGACAACGAATCGGTGACGGTCGCAGCCACCGCGGCCCCCGGTCGGTACGTTCGTGAGCGACGGTCACGACCTGACGCGACCGGACGAAGGGGAACCATGCGCCACACGATCACGCTCGCTGCCCTGCTGGCGGCGGGCCTCGCCCTGACCGGCTGCGCCCAGGCCGGACCGGCCGGACCGGCGAGCGACACCGCGACCACCGCAGCCGACCCGACGACGGCACCGAGCCCCACCGACACCACGACCGCTCCGAGCCCCACCGGCACCGGGGCCCCGAGCGACGAGACCGTCACCGTCCCGGCCAGCTGCACCGACCTGATCACCCCTGGCAAGTGGGACAAGGCGTTCGCATCGGCACCGCTCAACGACCCGTCGGTCGTCGGCGACCCGATCGCGATCCCGAAGAGCTCGTTCACCCCGGCGCTGCAGGGCAACGGCAAGCGCCTGTACTGCGTGTGGCGGGAGCCCCAGGCCGACATC
Source organism: Curtobacterium sp. MCLR17_043 (assembly GCF_003224215.1). NCBI lineage: Bacteria > Bacillati > Actinomycetota > Actinomycetes > Micrococcales > Microbacteriaceae > Curtobacterium > Curtobacterium sp. MCLR17_043. Next base: position 27,364 of record NZ_QKLH01000025.1, read on the forward strand.
TCGTACCTGTCCATCGCGGTCGACGCCGTCGATCCGACCGCAGCCCGCGACGCGCTCGAGCAGCTCTCGGCGAAGGGCTACGACTGCGGCGACGAGTCCGACGGGTACCTGTGCCAGAAGGTCTCGAAGAACTCGCAGTACCCGGTCACGGACGGCGACACGTACTTCACCCGGGGCGACCTCGGCATCCACATCCAGCAGTCGAACATCGAGACGACCGATCTGCTCGACGACGTCGTGGCGAACGTGTTCACGGACTGACGCATCGGGTCACCGGGCGGGGCGGGACCGCACGTGTGCCCGCTCGCCCTGTGGCCCGAACAGGCACAGCACCTCGGTGACGGAGTCGGTCACGTTGCCCATCCAGTGCGGGGTGTGGGTGTCGAACTCGGCGACCTCACCGGGGCCGAGGTCGAGGTCGTGCTCCCCGAGCACCAGTCGGAGCCGTCCGGACAGGACGTAGAGCCACTCGTAGCCCTCGTGCGTCTTGAGCGACGGGTCCCCACCCGGGGTGTTCGGTGGGAACAGCTGCTTGAAGGAGCGCACCCCACCGGTCCGCTTCGTCAGCGGCACGACGACGCGGCCGCCGTGCACCTCGGGCTTCATGTGCACGCGCGGGTCGCCGGTCTGCGGTGCGCCGACCAGGTCGTCGAGGGGCACCTGGTACGCCCGCGCGAGGGGCAGCAGCAGTTCCAGCGTGGGCTTCCGCTGGCCGGACTCGAGCCGCGACAGGGTGCTCACCGAGACCCCCGTCTGCTCGGACAGTGCCGCGAGCGTCACGTCGCGGTGGGCGCGCAGCGCGCGCAGGCGGGGGCCGACCCCGTCGACGACGTCGGCCGTCGTGCGCGGGGCGGTCGTGTCCTGGTTGCCGTGTCCCATGTCCGCTATGTTGCCACACCGGCAAACTTCGTTGCTGTTCACGCTCGAACCGCCGCATGATCAGCGCATGCCTGCACACTTCGACGTCATCGTCATCGGCGGCTCGGCCGCCGGCCTCTCCGCCGCCCTCATCCTCGGCCGTTCGCGGCGCTCGGTGCTCGTCGTCGACTCCGGCGAGCCCCGCAACGCCCCGGCGGCCGGCGCGCACAACTACCTCGGCCACGAGGGCGTCGCGCCCGCCGAGCTGGTCCGCATCGGTCGCGACGAGGTCGCCGCCTACGGCGTCCAGGTCACGGCCGGGAGGATCGTGGCCACGTCCGCCACGACCGGTGACGGTCACGACCCGGTCGGCTTCTCGGTCACGCTGGACTCGGGCGAGGTCGTCACGGCGCGCAGGCTGGTCGTCGCCTCCGGCGCCGTGGACGTCCTGCCGGAGGTCCCGGGCCTGGCCGAGCAGTGGGGGCGCGGGGTCGTGCACTGCCCGTTCTGCCACGGGTGGGAGATCCGCGACCAGCGGATCGGGGTCCTCGTCACGACGCCGAACGGCGCACACCACGCGCTCATGTTCCGGGCGCTGAGCGATCGGGTAATCGTGTTCCTGACCGAGCCGGCCCTGATGGACGACACCGATCTGGCCGGTTTGGCCGCCCGCGGCATCTCGGTCATCCAGGGCCCCCTCGCCGCCGTGGTCTCCGAGGGTGACCGGCTGACCGGGGTCCGGCTCGGCGACGGGTCGTTCGTCGAGCTCGATGCCCTGGCCACGGCGAGCCGGCCCGAGGCGCGGGTGGGGTTCCTGTCCGGGCTCGGACTCGCCGCCACCGACCAGTTCATGGGCGACCACCGGTTCGCGACGGCGCTGACCGTGGACGCCGCCGGGCAGACCGCCGTGCGCGGGGTCTACGCAGCCGGCAACGTGACGGCCCCGATGGCGACGGTCATCGCGTCGGCGGCGGCCGGCACCCAGACGGGCGCGGCGGTGCACGGCGACCTGGTGCAGGCCGACCTGGTGGCGGCGCTGGCCGGGGTGGGCGCGGGCGCCGGTGCGGCCATCGGCGCGGCCGAAGTTTCGCGCTGAGCGACAGTTCGCGGGGCCGGGCGGGCGTGGAGTGTCGGTGAGCGCGAAACCCGGGCTCGGTCAGTCGACGCGGTAGCCGGCCTGCGCGGCCAGCAGCGGTGCGAGCGTGTACAGCTGGTCGGCCCCGATCGTGGCCCCGCGGAACCCCTCGAGCCGCTCGACCCGATCGAGGTCCGCTCCACGCAGGTCCACGTGGTCGATGCGGGTGTTCGACCCCTCGGCGGCGCGGATGCTGCTGCCGTCGAACGACACCCGCAGCAGCTTCGCGTCGGCGATGTCGAGCTCGTCGATGACGCAGTCACGGAACACCACGTCGGTGATCGTCGAGCCGCGCAGGTTCACGAACCCGAACTTCATGCCGACGAACTCGACGCCGTTCAGTCCGGAGTCGTACAGTTCGGCCGAGCCGACCCGACCGCCGGAGACCCGGACCTCGCGCCACGAGCTGCTCGACGCCCGCAGGATCGGGGCGTCGAGCGAGTCGATGACCGAGTCACGGACCCGGAGCCCGCGGAAGTCCGCGTCGTCGCCCCGGAACGTGTCGATGACGCACTCCTCGATCTCCAGGTCGGGCAGTCGCTCGCCGGCCAGGTCGAGGACGTCGATGCGCTTGCCCTCGATGCGGTCGCCCGTCAGGACGTCACCGGGAGCTGGCGCCCAGTCCTCGAGGTTCGTCGGTTCGGTCAGGGTGATGCGCGGGGCGTCGGTGCCGGAGGAGCGTGCCATGCCCCCAGTCTGGCGGTGACCGCCGACCCTGCGGGTCACGACCGCGGTCGGGTGAGGACGCTGTCCAGCCGGTAGTCCTTCGCCGGGCCCCGCGCTCCCCACCGCACCGTCCAGCGGTCTTCGTCGCCGTCGAAGGCACCCGTGTAGTCGTCCGGAGCGCAGGCGTGGACGACGCTCGTGCCCCAAACCCAGTCGTGGAAGACCCGACCGTCGGAGAAGTGCACGGTCCAGCCGCCGGTACTCGTCCGCCGCAGGACGAGGGTCCGTGACACGGGCGTCGTCCGACCGTCGAAGGTCATCACGCCGGACTCGTCCCAGCGCACCTCGTCGTCACCGACCCGGGTCAGGGTGGTCGTCCCGGTGACGGTCCCCGTGGCACCGGCGCGGTGGTCGTGCACGGTGCGGTGCAGGTCCCACACCCCGAGCAGGTCCGTCGGCAGCAGCACCCGACCAGGCTAACCGCGCAGGGCCTCGGCCCGCGCGGCTCGGCGCTCGTCGTCGGTGATGACCCCGCGGGCGTGCAGCTCGTCGAGTTCGAGGAGCCGCTGCTCCGGCGAGCTCCGACGGGCACCGTGCGGGCGCCGGCTGCGGACGACCGCGATGCACACGGCGACGATGACCGCGATGACGACGAGCGCCATGAGCAGGGTCCAGACGAGGTCGTAGACCGGCGGGATCAGGGGGTTGTGCACTTCTTCGGAGGCGATCATCGTCCGCGCAGCGCTTCGGCTCGGGCGCTGCGGTGCTCATCGTCGGAGATCACGCCGCGGGCGTGCAGGTCGTCGAGTTCGGCGAGCCGCTGTTCGAGTGGCTTGTCCGGTGCGAACGTGCGGCTCTGCATCGCCTGGTACGCGATGTCCTCCTGCATGGTGAGCGGGTTCTGACCACGGTCGGCCATCCGCTTGCCGCGGTAGAGCGCCAGGATGACGATCGTCAGGGTCGTGAGGATCGCCAACGCGGCGACGACCCCGAACGCGATGCCGAACCAGCCGTCGAACAGGTCGGGCATCCCCGACTCCCCCGGACCCTCGAGCTCACTGAACGCGGACCAACTGAGCACCATCGCGCTCCCCCTTCTCACAACGACGAGCGAAGCGTAGCGCGAGACGGGGAACACGAGCGGACGTTCCTTCCCAGAACGCCCGCGATGGAATGTGGAGTCGGGCGTACCTGGTCGGAACTTTCGCCCCGGTACGCCCGAAATCACCCGGTACGCCCGATTCGACCAGGCAGCGCGAGCCCCACCCAGCGCAACCC
>NZ_QKLH01000026.1:0-24530 GCF_003224215.1 Curtobacterium sp. MCLR17_043
TTGTAGACGGCCGGGTTGTGCGACGCCACCACCCGGGCGTTCCGCCAGTGCCGGTCCAGCCCACGCGTCCGGTCGGCAGCGGACGCCCCGCCGACCTCGAAGAGCTCGGACGCCGACCGCACCACCCGCGGCCCGATCTCGACCTGCGCCTGGTACACGGCGTTCTCGGCCGCGTCGAGCACCACGCGGTCGACGCCGACCCCGGGCTCGTTCGTCGCGACGACCCCGTCGAGCAGCCCCGCGGCGGCGACGACGAGTGACCGGGCGGTGAACGCCCCGGCCGACAGCCTGCCGAGCACCGCCAGCACCTGCGGGTCCTCCCCCGGCACGGCCGCGTTGGCGTGGATGTAGGTGCGGGTCCGTGGTCGCACGAAGGCCACGGCGTCGTCGGACACGGCCTGCCCGATCCCGGCGAGGACCGCCAGCAGGTACAGCTGGTAGAAGGCCTGGATGTGCGACAGCGGGGCGTCCCGGTGTGCCGACACCACCGACGGGTCGACCGACACCCCGTCGAACACGGTGGTGCCGGACGCCGTCAACCGCTGCCCGAACCCGTCCCAGTCGTCGATGCTCCTGACGCCCGGCGCGGAGGCATCGACGGCGAACGTCACGCGCTCCCCGTCACGGTCCGCCGCCAGGTAGATCCAGTCCGCGTAGAGCGTGCCGGTCGAGTAGAACTTCCGCCCGTCGAGGCGGAGGGAACCACCAGCCGGCGTCACCGTCGTCGAGATGTCAGCCAGGGTCGTCCCGGTCCGCTCCGAGGTCGCGTTCCCGACGATCGCGCCGCCGACGATCCGGTCGAGCCACTCGTCCCGCGACGCGGAGTGCGGCCGCAGCAGCACCAGCTCCGTGTACCCGAAGTGCCCCCGCCACAGGTGCGCGATGTTCGAGTCCGCCGCCGCCAGGTCCGCCACCAGGTGCGCGAGTTCGACCAGCGTCACGCCGAAGCCGCCGCGGTCCTCCGGCACGCGCAGCCGCCCGAACCCCGCGTCGGCGAGCGCCCGGACCTCGGTGTGCGGCAGCGCCCGGTCGCCGGGCGTCCCGGACGCGAGTTCACGCTCGACCGCGCCGTCGCGGATGGTCGCGAACACGGGCGCGAAGCGTTCGCGCAGGGTCGCCAGACGGTCGGCCGGGAGGCCCGTCCCGCGTCCGGTGGTCGTCGTCGCGGCCGTCACGCGGGCACCTCCACCGCACGGGTCGCGTCGTCCGGGTGGGCCGCGGTCGCGCCGGCACCGCCCGTGAACGCCCCGCGCCACTGCCTGGCGGGGTGCGAGTCCGGCAACTGTGCGTGGCCGAAGAGCTTCTCGCGCAGGGTGCCCTCGCGGTACTCGGACTGCATCAGTCCGCGCTCCTGCAGGGTCGGCGCGATGTGGTCGACGAACTCCTCGTACGAGCCGGGCAGCACCCAGTTGATGACGTTGACGCCGTCGACGCCCACCCGCTGCCAGTCGGCGAGCTCGTCGGCGATCTGCTCCGGCGTCCCCACGACCCGGGCGCGGAGCTTCGCGGACAACCGGGCGAGGTCGGCGATGGTCGGTTCGCGGTCCCCGGCGGCCTCGCGGAGCCACTGCAGGTGCGACTGTCCGGCGTGGGTGCGGACCTCGGACAGCGGGGTGTCCGGGTCGAGGGGCTCGCCGGTGTCCGGGTCGAAGCCGAGGTTCGAGTGCACCAGGAACCCGTCGGCGGCCAGGTACTCGTCGATCTCCGCTTCCTTGGCCTTCGCCTCGGCCTCGGTGGAGCCGGTGACGAAGGTCAGGCCGAGGAAGAACGCGATGTCGTCCCGCTGGCGGCCGGCGGCCTCGGCCAGGTCGCGGGTCTCGCGGATGAGCTGTTCGGTGGCGTCCCGGTTCGAGGTCAGGATGAACTGGGCCTCGGCGTTCCGCGCGGCGAAGGCACGGCCGGCCGGCGACGACCCGGCCTGGAACAACACCGGGGTCCGCTGCGGCGACGGTGCCGACAGGTGCGGGCCCTGCACGTCGTAGCGCTTGCCGTGGTGGTCGATGCGGTGCACCCTGTCGGGGTCGGCGTAGCCACGGACCGGGTCCTTCAGCACGGCGCTGTCCTCCCACGAGCCCTCCCAGAGCTTCGCGCAGACCTCGAGGTACTCCTCGGCCCAGACGTAGCGCTCGTCGTGCTCCTCGAGCCGGTCGGCGCCGAAGTTCCGGGCGGCGCTGTCGAGGGCGCTCGTGACGACGTTCCAGCCGATGCGGCCCCGGGTGATGTGGTCGAGCGTGGAGACCTTGCGGGCGAAGTCGAAGGGGTGCGCCTGGATGACGCTCGAGGTGAACGCGAGCCCGAGGTGCTCGGTCGACACGGCGAGTGCGGAGAGCAGCACGGAGGGGTCGTTCGAGGGGATCTGCAGTCCCTCGCGCAGGTTGGTCGAGTAGTCGCCGCGACCGGGGCCGTAGGTCCCGACGACGTCGGCGAAGAACATGGCGTCGAACTTGCCGCGCTCGAGGGTCCTCGCCAGGTCGGTCCACAGCGTCACGTCGTCGAAGTCCGCCTGCCGGGCGTCGGGGTGCCGCCACAGGCCGTGCTGGATGTGCGAGGTCGTGTTCATGACGAAGGCCGCGAAGCGCAGCGGGCGGTTCGGTGCATCGCTCATGTGTCCCATCGTGGTCGGCGGGCACCGCCCGACGACAGCGACGTGACCTCCCGTTACGCGCGGTGTTCCCCGCGGCCCTGGACGCGACCATGCTCCTGAGGCATGCCGAGCCAGACCACCGTCACCGCGCCTCCAGGCCGTCCCGCTGCACCGTCGACCAGCGCGACCCGTCGTCGGGTCGCCCTCGCGTCGTTCGTAGGCACGACCGTCGAGTACTACGACTTCTACCTCTACGCGACGGCCTCGGCGCTGGTGTTCGCTCCGACGTTCTTCCCGTCCGTGACGCCGGCCGTCGGGGTCATCGCGTCGTTCGCGACCTACGGCGTCGGGTTCGTGGCGCGGCCGCTCGGCGGTGTGATCGCCGGCCACCTGGGCGACCGGATCGGGCGGAAGAAGCTGCTCGTCGCGTCGCTGGTGCTGATGGGCATCGCGTCCACGTTGATCGGGGTCATCCCGTCCGCCGCGACCATCGGGGTCGGCGCCGTCGTGGCGCTCGTGTTCCTGCGTCTGCTGCAGGGCGTCGCGGCCGGTGCGGAGTGGGGCGGCTCGGCGCTGCTGTCCGTCGAACACGCGCCGGAACGGCACCGGGGGCTGTTCGGGGCGTTCACGCAGATGGGGTCGGCCGGTGGGATGCTCCTGGCGACCGGGGTCTTCACACTCGTGCGGTCGCTGCTCGGCACCGAGGCGTTCCTGGCCTGGGGCTGGCGGCTGCCGTTCCTGTTCTCCGCGGTGATCGTGGCGGTCGGGCTCGTCATCCGGCTCGGTGTGCAGGACGCCCCGGTGTTCCAGGAGCTGCGCGCCTCCGGTGGGGTCGAACGGTTCCCGGTGTGGCAGGCGATCCGGCAGCACCCGCGGTCGATCCTGGTGACGGCGGGCCTGCGCCTCGTGCAGCCGGCGCTGTACTCGATCCTGACGACGTACTCGCTGACCTACCTCGGCAACGTCCGGGGGCCATCGGGCTCGGACGCGGGGCTGCAGGCCGTGCTCGTGATCTCGGCGGTGTCGCTCGTGTCGACGCCGTTCTGGGGGTGGCTGTCGGACCGGGTCGGGCGGCGGGTGCTGACGATCTGGTCGGCGGTGGGCATCGCGGTGCTCATCTGGCCGTTCTTCGCGTTCCTCGACGCCGGGCCGCTCGTGCTGCTGCCGCTCGTGGCGCTGATCGGGATGTGCGTGTTCCACGACAGCATCTACGGGCCGCAGGCGGCGTGGTTCGCGGAGCAGTTCCCGACCGGGCGGCGGTACTCGGGGATGTCGCTCGGGTACCAGATCGGGTCGATCTTCTCGGTGGGGCTGACGCCGCTGCTGGCCGCGGTGTTCGTGCAGCTCGGGGGTGGCTCGCCGTGGATCCTGTGCGGGTACCTCGGGGTGTACGCGGTGCTGACGATCGTGGCGGCGCGCGGCGCCGCGGGCCCGCCGGGCGCTACGTCGGCAGGACCACGTCGGCCAGGGCAGCCGGGTCCTCGGCGGCGATGAAGGCCTGCTCCTGCGCGGCCCAGCGGTCCCACTCGCGCGCGAAGACCTCGCCGTCGCGGCCGATCGCCCGGTCCCACCGCACGGCGTCGTCGGCCTCGAGCCACACCCGCAACGACGCCAGCGGTGCCGACGCCTGCGACAACGCCCCGCACCCCTCGACCACGATCGGCAGGTCGGGGTCCACCGACGCCCAGCCCGCGGGCGCATCGGCCGCCCAGTCCCAGCGTCGGTACCCGCTCGGCGCTCCGAGGACGTCGGTCACCACGGCATCGGCAGCCGCACGCAGGCCGTCCCACCCCGGGTACACGTCGTCCAGGTGCACGAGCTGCGCGCCGAGCTGCTCCGCGACCTGTGCTCCGAGGGTGGTCTTGCCCGTGCCGGACCGGCCGTCGATGAGCACGACGGCGCGCCGGCCCGTGACACCGGCGACTCCGGCAGCAGCAGCGGCCAGACCGGGGGCGAGGTCACCGGCGGTCGTGCCCGTCGGGCCCGTCGTGGCCGTCGGGCCCGTCGTGGCCGTCGGGCCCGTCGTGGCCGTCGGGCCCGCCGCGCCCGTCGTGCCCGTCGCGCCCGTCGCGGCCGTCGCGCCGTCGCCGGCCGACGTCTCCGTCGGCCGGTCGGTGCCCGTCGTGCCGGCTGCGCGCTCCGTGTCAGGCACGCCACGTCCCCACGCTCACCGCGACCGCGATCGACACCACACCGATGCCGACCAGCACCGCCACCATCGCCCACTCCGGCCCGGCGAACCGTGCGACCCGCGCCCAGGTCCGCCGTCCAGGAGCACCGAACCCCCGCGACTCCATCGCCACCGCCAACGTCGTCGCCCGGCGCAACGCGAGCACGAGCAGCGCGAACGCCATCGTCGCCCCGCGTCGCAGCCGTCCGGAGTCGGCCAGCCCTCGGGCACGTCGCGCCATCGCGAGCTGTCGCCAGTCGTCGACGAGCGAGGTCATCATCCGGACAGCGGCGAGCGCGCCGAGCACGAAGCGCGCGGGCAGCCGGAGCACCTGCGCGAGCCCGTCGGCCAGGTCGGTCGGGTCGACCCGCACGAAGAGCGCGATGGCTGGCACCCCCACCGCGAGGACCCGGAGCGCCGTCGCCAACGCGAGCGTCAGTGACCCGTCGGTGACGTGCGCGAACCCGAGGTCGAACCACTCCCGACCCGAGGGTCTGCCGTACAGCGCGATGCTCACCGCCGTCAGCGGCACCGCGAGGAGCACCGGTGCGAGTCGGAGCAGCAGGGTCCGGACCGGCAGGCGCAGGAGCGGCAGGAGTGCGAGTTCGAGCGCCAGGGCGACGGCGGCGGAGACGACGTCGAGGCTGAGCACCAGGCAGACGCCGAGGGCGAGCACACCGATCAGCGACGCGACCGGCTGGACACCGGGGATGCCGGTCGCGCGGGCCGGCAGCGGTCGTCGCACGGGGTTCGTCGCGTCGGTTCCGTCCACCGCGTCCGCCGCGTCCGCCGTGTCCGTCCGGTCGGCTGTGTGGTCGGCCGTGTCGGTCCGGTCTGGAGGCCCGGGGCGACTTCCGACTGTCGGCCCGGTCTCCGGGATGGTCGCGACCGACGGCACCTGGTCGCTCCTGACGGACCGGGCGCCGTCCGGCCCGAGCACGACCTCATCGGCGTCGAGTGCCCGGACGAGGTCGCGGTCGTGGGTGACCGCCACCACCGCGGTGCCGGCGTCGGCGAGGGCCCCGAGCCGCCCGACGACGGCCTGCCACGTGGCACGGTCCTGCCCGGAGGTCGGCTCGTCGAGCACGACGACCGGCGGCCGGGCCGCGATGACCGAGGCGATCGCGAGTCGTCGTTGTTCGCCCCCGGACAGCGTGAAGGGGTTGGCGTCGGCCAGGTGTGCGAGCCCGAACTCATCGAGCAGCGCGGTGGCCCGTTCGTCGGCGTCCGGCGCATCGAGTGCTCGGGGGCCGGCCTCGATCTCCTCGCGGACGGAGCGGGCGACGAACTGGTGCTCGGGGTCCTGGAACACCGTGCCGATCCGGGCGGCGAGTTCCCGGCTCGTCCAGGCGTGGGGCGCTGTGCCGATGCCGTCGGCGAGGGCGTCCGTGGCGCCGAGCTCACCGGCTGCCGGTGGGAGCAAGCCCGCGAGGGTCAGCCCGAGCGTCGACTTGCCGACGCCGTTCGGTCCGGTGACGGCGAGGACCTGCCCGGCCCGGAGCCCGAGGTCGATGCCGTTCCCGACCGCTTGCTTCCCCCGTGCCGTGCCGAGCCCCCGGGCGTCGAGCAGCACCGCTGTCCCCTGGTCACGCTCCCCCGCGCCGACCCCCTCGCCAGGTTCCCCCTCGCCGAGCGGGCGGAATGCCGCGGTCGGCCCGCCGGACGCCCCGGGCATTTCGCCCGCTCGTCCCGCCGACGTCATCTGCCGCGCTCCCGCGCCGGGCGCCCCCTCGCCGAGCGGGCGGAATGCCGCGGTCGCCCCGCCGGACACCCCGGGTATTTCGCCCGCTCGTCCGGCCGGACGCCGCTCCCGCGCAGAACCGCGCTCCGGCTCGGCACCGGGCACCCAGACCCCGGCCGCCGTGAGCGCCTCGCCGTGGTCTGCCAGCACCTGGGCCGGCGGCCCGTCCGCGACCACGCCGCCGGCCGGTTCGAGCAGCACGAGCCGGTCGACCAGCTCCAGCCAGGTGCCGATCCGGTGCTCCACCACGAGCAACGTCGCCCCGGTCTCGTCGAGCAGTGCCCGGACGGCGTCGTGCACCTGCGCCACGCCGTCCGGGTCGAGGTTCGCGCAGGGTTCGTCGAGCACGAGCGCACCCGGCCGCATCGCGAGCACGCCCGCGAGCGCCAACCGCTGCCGCTGCCCACCGGACAGCTGCGCGGTGGAGCGGTCGAGCGGCAGGTCGAGGCCGACGACGTCGAGCGCCGTCCGCACCCGGTCCCAGGTCTCGTCGCGGGGGACGCCGGCGTTCTCGCAGCCGAAGGCCACGTCGTCGCCGACCCGGGACATCACCGTGTGTGCCTCGGGGTCCTGCATGACGAGACCGACACGCCCGCGGACCGCGCGGGGGTCGGCCTCGTCGACCAGGAGTGTCCCCTGCACCGAAGCAGCGGTGTCGTCCGAGGCGTCGGGCTCGTCGGGGAGCACGCCGGCGACGGCTCGCAGGAGGGTCGACTTGCCGGCACCGGACGGCCCGACGACGGCGACCCGCTCCCCCGGCGAGACGGTCAGGTCGACGTCACGGACGGCCCAGGCGTCGCGCTCCGGGTACCGCCAGCCCCAGCCACGGAACACGATGCGCGCCCCGCGGACGCCGGCACCTGCGCCGGCGTCGCCGCCGGTGGAAGGGGACGTCGCCGACGGAGCGGGCACGGTCACACCAGGGCGCGGGGTTCGCGACGGCTGTGCTCGCGGCCGGCCGCGAAGGACGACAGCACCCCGGTGCGGGCGAGAGCCCGGACGATGAGCCACGATCCCGCCCCCGCGATCACGGCACCCGAGACGACCGCACAGATCACGTAGACGACCTTGAAGGCGACGTCGAGCCCCGGGTACCAGAGGACGGTGTCGTTGATGCCGAGCGCGAGTCCGGCCGCGGCACCGGCGAGCACGACGACCGGCAGGCGGTAGACGCGGTACAGGAACAGCGCGAGGATGATCTCGGCGCCGAGACCCTGGACGAGTCCGGCCTCGAGCGTGAGCCATCCCCACTGGGTGCCGAACAACGCCTCGACCGAGGCAGCGACCATCTCGCCGTAGAGCGCGGCGCCGGGCTTGCGGACGACGATCGCGACGATCGGGCCGGCGAGCAGCCAGACCCCGCCGAACAGGGCCTTGGTGCCGGGGAGCACGAGGTCCATGACGGCGCTGATGGGTTCGTAGCCGAACTCCCAGAGCCGGAAGACGACTCCGAGGGCCACCGCGAGGACACTCGCGACGACGATGTCGACGACCCGCCAACGCAGCGATCGCCGCGGAGCGGTGGTGACGGTTGTGGACGTGCCTGAAGGCATGCTGCTGACTCCTCCCTGCGCCGGCATGATCCGGATCAGGTTCGACGGTCGGAGCGCCGATCGCTCCCTCTCAGCCCGGCGGTCCCGGACTCCCGTGTGTGTGCCAGCAGTCTAGACGCGGTCGCGACCGCGTGACGGACGGGAGGCCCGTGGCGGCGTCGCCACGGGCCTCCCGTCCGTCAGGTGGTCACTTCTTGAGCGCGCGCACCAGCTTGCGGAGGACACGCCCGGCCACCCACACGAAGGGGATGCCCACGACGATCAGCGAGATCGGGTTCGGCTCGAACACGAGGTCCTTGCCCGGGCGGCGGACGTAGGCGCCGACGGGGGCCGACAGGCCGCCGCCACCGCCGCCACCGTTCTCGTCGTCTCCGCCGCCGCCGAAGCCGAACCAGCTGACGGACACGGGGATGAGGGTCTGGTCGCCGACCTCGACGGGTTCTCCGTAGTTCGTGGAGACCCCGAGCGGGCGGACCTGGTCTGCGATCTTCGAGACGATGTTGGCCATGCGCGCGACGCTACTCGTCCGTTCCTCCACAGGCCGCGGGGCGCATCACGCATCCACAGCTGGGGCTTGTCTGCGGACGCGGACGAGCGCCGCCGATATGTTGGCCGCACCCACACCTGGAGGACCGTTTGCACACCTGGCCCGGAAACCCGTACCCGCTCGGGGCGACCTACGACGGGAGCGGCACGAACTTTGCGCTGTTCTCCGAGGTCGCCGAGCGCGTCGAACTCTGTCTGTTCGATTCCGACGGCAACGAAGAATGCGTCCGCCTGCTCGAGGTGGACGCCTACGTCTGGCACGCGTACCTCCCCAACATCGGCCCCGGGCAGGAGTACGGCTTCCGCGTGCACGGCCCGTACGACCCGGACTCCGGCGCGCGCTGCAACCCGTCGAAGCTCCTGCTCGACCCGTACGCCAAGGCGACGAGCGGCGAGATCGACTGGGACCAGTCGCTCTTCTCGTACACGTTCGGCGACCCGGACTCGACCAACGACGAGGACTCCGCGTCGCACATGATGAAGGGCGTCGTGATCAACCCCTTCTTCGACTGGCAGGGTGATCGCCCGCCGCGCACGCCGTACGGCGAGACCGTCATCTACGAAGCGCACGTCAAGGGGCTCACGGAGACCCACCCGGACGTGCCGGAAGAGCAGCGCGGCACCTACGCCGGCGTCGCCCACCCCGCGGTCATCGAGCACCTGCAGCGCCTCGGCATCACCACGCTCGAGCTCATGCCGGTGCACCAGTTCGTGAACGACTCCACCTTGCAGGACAAGGGGCTGTCGAACTACTGGGGCTACAACACCATCGGTTTCTTCGCGCCGCACTCGGCGTACTCGTCGTCGGGCGACCAGGGCCAGCAGGTCCAGGAGTTCAAGACGATGGTGCGCGAGCTGCACCGCGCCGGCATCGAGGTCGTCCTCGACGTCGTCTACAACCACACCGCCGAGGGCAACCACCTCGGCCCGACGCTGTCGTTCCGCGGCATCGACAACGCGGCCTACTACCGCCTGGTCGACGACGACAAGAAGTTCTACATGGACTACACGGGCACGGGGAACTCGCTCAACGTCGGGCACCCGCACTCGCTGCAGCTCATCCTCGACTCGCTCCGCTACTGGGTGACCGAGATGCACGTCGACGGGTTCCGCTTCGACCTCGCCTCGGCGCTGGCCCGCGAGTTCTACGAGGTCGACCGGCTGTCGGCCTTCTTCGAACTGGTGCAGCAGGACCCGATCGTGTCGCAGGTCAAGCTCATCGCCGAGCCGTGGGACGTCGGCCCCGGTGGCTACCAGGTCGGCAACTTCCCGCCCCAGTGGTCCGAGTGGAACGGCAAGTACCGCGACACCGTCCGTGACTTCTGGCGCGGCGAATCGTCGACGCTCGGCGAGTTCGCCTCCCGGATCTCCGGCTCGGCCGACCTGTACGAGCACGACGGCCGCACGCCCAAGGCGAGCATCAACTTCATCACCGCGCACGACGGCTTCACGCTGTACGACCTGGTGGCCTACAACGAGAAGCACAACGAGGCCAACGGCGAGGACAACAACGACGGCGAGAGCCACAACCGGTCGTGGAACTCCGGGGCCGAGGGCCCGACCGACGACGAGGCCGTGAACGCCCTGCGGCTGCAGCGTCGCCGGAACTTCCTGGCGACCCTGCTCCTGAGCCAGGGTGTGCCGATGATCGCGCACGGCGACGAGCTCGGCCGCTCGCAGTCCGGCAACAACAACGTCTACGCGCAGGACTCCGAGCTCAGCTGGATCGACTGGGACAGCGCGGACGAAGACCTCATCCAGTTCACCGCCGACGTGGTGAAGCTGCGGCACGACCACCCCACGTTCCGCCGGACCCGGTACTTCAACGGCCGTCCGGTTCGTCGTGGCGAAGGCGAGCCGCTGCCCGACGTGGTCTGGCTGACCCCCTCGGGTGACGCCATGGACCCCGAGGACTGGGACTCCGGCTTCGGCAAGAGCGTCGGCATGTACCTGAACGGCGAGGGCATCCGCGGACGCGACGCCCGTGGTGAGCGCGTCACCGATGTCGGCTTCATCACGTACTTCAACGCCCACGACGACGTCGTGACCTTCACACTCCCACCCGAGGAGTACTCCCCCGGCTGGACCGTCCGGATCGACACCGCCGACCCCGGCGCCCGCGACGAGGTGCTCGACGCGGGTACCCCGCTCGACGTCCCCGCTCGGTCGATGATCGTGCTGCGTGCCGAGCCCGACCACGAGGTCACCAGCACCCCGGTCGACGCCGAGCAGGACGGTGCCCCCGAACCGGTCGCCCCGCAGGACGCCGTCACACCGGTGAACCCGGCCGGTTCCCCCGCACCGAGCGGAACCGCCCGATGACCGCCGGAACGCCCGGCGCAGCGAACCGCGTCCCCGCGTCGACCTACCGGCTGCAGGTCTCGGCCGACTTCGACCTCGATGCCGCACGCGACCTGGTCGACTACGTGCACGACCTCGGCGCCGACTGGCTGTACCTGTCGCCGGTGCTGCAGGCCGAGTCCGGGTCGAACCACGGCTACGACGTGGTCGACCACACGCGGGTCGACACCGACCGTGGTGGCGACCAGGCGATGCGGGCGTTGGCCGAGGCCGCGCACGCCGTCGGGCTCGGGGTCATCGTCGACGTGGTGCCGAACCACGTCGGCGTCGCGACCCCCGAGTCGAACCCGTGGTGGTGGTCCCTGCTCGAACTCGGGCAGGGCTCGCCCGTGGCCTGGGCCTTCGACGTGGACTGGGAAGCCGGCGACGGCAGGCTCCGGGTCCCCGTGCTCGACGACCGGCTGCTCGACGCGATCACGCTCGACACGTCCGACGCCGAGCGTCCGGTGCTCCGCGTCGGCGAGACCGCCTACCCCACCGCACCCGGAACGGTGCACGACGGCGACACCGTCGAGACCGTGCACGACCGCCAGCACTACGCGTTCGTGCACTGGAAGCGTGCCGACCACGACCTGAACTACCGCCGGTTCTTCGCGGTGAACACCCTCGCGGCGATCCGGGTCGAGGAGCCCGAGGTCTTCGCGGCCTCGCACGGGGTCATCGGCGGCTGGTTCCGCGACGGGCTCGTCGACGGCCTGCGCATCGACCACCCGGACGGGCTGTACGACCCGGCGGGCTACCTGCAGGACCTGGCGGAGCTGACCGGCGGGGCCTACACCCTCGTCGAGAAGATCCTCGAGCCCGGCGAGCAGCTGCCGAGCTCGTGGCCGGTCGACGGCACCACCGGCTACGACGCCCTCGGGGTGCTCGACCGCGTGTTCGTCGACCCCGCGGGCGAGCAGGCGCTGACCGCGGCGTCGGGTGCCGAACCGACCGACTGGCAGCAGCTCACGCACGACACCCGACGGGGCATCGCGGACGGCATCCTCGGCAGCGAGGTCGAGCGGCTCGCACGCCTGCTCGCTCCGAGCGCCGCGACGGAGACGATCACGCACGAGCGGATCGTCGACGCGGTCGCCGAGATCGTGGCCTCGTTCGACGTGTACCGCACGTACCTGCCCGAGGGCGCCCACCACCTCATCACCGCGCTCGAGCGTGCCGCCGAGGCCCGACCGGACCTCGACGACGTCATCGACCGGATCGCACCGGCACTCGTCGACCCGACGAACGCGGCGGCGGTCCGACTGCAGCAGACCAGCGGCATGGTGATGGCGAAGGGCGTCGAGGACACGGCGTTCTACCGCACCTCGCGCCTGTCGTCCCTGAGCGAGGTCGGCGGCGACCCGAGCGTCTTCGCGGTCTCGGTGGAGGACTTCCACCAGGCACAGCGCGAACGGCTCGGCAGCTGGCCGCACACCATGACGACGCTCACCACGCACGACACCAAGCGCAGCGAGGACACCCGCGCCCGCATCGCGGTGCTGGCCGAGCTCGGCGACGAGTGGGCCGCCACGCTCGAGCGTCTGCAGTCGCTCGTGCCGTTGCAGGACCGCGTGTTCGCCGACCTGCTCTGGCAGGCGATCGTCGGCGCCCGGCCCGCCAGCCGGGAGCGTCTGCACGCCTACGCCGAGAAGGCCTCCCGCGAAGCCGGTGACAGCACAACCTGGACCGAGCCCGACGAGGCGTTCGAGCAGCAGATGCACGCGATCGTCGACGCCGCGTTCGACAACCCGGACGTGGTCGCCGTACTCGACGCCCTCGACGAGCAGATCGACGCCGCCGGGTGGTCGAACGGTCTCGCCCAGAAACTCGTCCAGCTCACCGCCCCGGGCGTCCCCGACGTCTACCAGGGCACCGAGTTCTGGGACCGCTCGCTCGTCGACCCCGACAACCGTCGTCCGGTCGACTACGCCGAGCGGCGCCACGTGCTCGCCGAGCTCGACGGCCCGGACGACGACGGCCCCGAGGACCTGCCGGCCATCGGCATCGACGGTGCCGCGAAGCTCCTGGTCACGACCCGTGCACTGCGCATCCGTCGGGACCACCCGGAGCTGTTCACCCGGTACCTGGAGCTCGAGGCCACCGGCAGCGCGGCCGACCACGTCATCGCGTTCGACCGCGGCGGTGCCGTGACGATCGCGACGCGTCTGCCGATCGGCCTCGACCGGGTCGGCGGCTGGGGCGACACGCTCGTGCACGCCGTCCCCGTCGAGCGCGTCGACCTGCTCACCGGCCGACACGTCCCCGCTGACCGCGGGATCACGCTGGCCGACCTGCTCACCACCTACCCGGTCGCGCTGCTCGTGCCCGCCGACGCGGTCGGTGCAGCCGGCCACGCCGACGCGGTGACCGCCGTGTCCGACGCGAGCGGTGCCTCCCGGCCCGCCGCCGACCGCACGACGGACGCCACCGAGACCGACGCGCAGGCCGAGATCGACATCCTGGAGGGTCACGCATGACCGCACCCGACCGTTACGCCGTCTGGGCGCCCGAGCCGGACCGGGTCCGGCTCGTCGTCGACGACGTCGAGTACCCGCTCACCAAGGGCGACGACGACTGGTGGTCCACCGACGCCGTGATGCCGGTCGTCGGCGCACGCTACGGGTTCCGCATCGGCGACGACGACGCGGTCCGACCGGACCCGCGCAGCCGCTACCAGCCCGAGGGCGTGCACGGCCCGTCCGAGGTCGTCGACCCCGCACGGTTCGCGTGGACCGACGAGTCGTGGACCGGACGCCCGGCCCGCGGTGCCGTGATCTACGAGATGCACATCGGCACCTACACGCCCGAGGGCACGCTCGACGCCGCCGCCCAGAAGCTGGACCACCTGGTCGAGCTCGGGGTCGAGTTCGTCGAGCTGCTCCCCGTCAACGCCGTGAACGGCGAGTGGAACTGGGGCTACGACGGTGTCGGCTGGTTCTCCGTGCACGCCCCGTACGGCGGCCCGGACGCCTACGACCGGTTCGTCGACACGGCGCACGCGCTGGGGCTCGGGGTCATCCAGGACGTCGTCTACAACCACCTCGGACCGAGCGGCAACTACCTGCCGCTGTACGGCCCGTACCTGCTGGCCGGGCTCGGCAACACCTGGGGTGACTCGGTGAACGTCGAGCACCCCGAGGTCCGCCGGTACGTGCTCGACAACGTGCGCATGTGGTTCCGCGACCACCACGTCGACGGGCTCCGGCTCGACGCCGTGCACGCGATCCGCGACACCACCCGCCCGCACGTGCTGGCCTCGATGGCCGACGAGACCGACGCCTACTCGTCCTTCATCGGTCGTCCGCTGTCGCTCATCGCGGAGTCCGACCTCAACGACCCGGTGATGTTCCGGCCGCGCGAGGCCGCCGGGTACGGCCTCGCCGGGCAGTGGTCGGACGACTTCCACCACGCCGTGCACGTGGCGCTCACCGGCGAGACGAACGGCTACTACGCCGACTTCGCTCCGCTGTCGGCGCTGGCGAAGGTGTTCGAGGACGGCTTCTTCCACGACGGCACGTGGTCGTCGTTCCGCGGCAAGCGGCACGGCCGGCCGATCGACCGTGGCACCTCCCCCGTGACGGCCCTGGTCGTCGCGAACCAGAACCACGACCAGATCGGCAACCGCGCCGCCGGCGACCGGCTCGCCGCGACGCTCGACGACGAGGGGCTCGTGATCGCCGCGGCCCTGACCCTGCTCGGGCCGTTCACGCCGATGCTGTTCATGGGCGAGGAGTTCGCGGCCTCGACGCCGTGGCAGTTCTTCACCTCGCACCCGGAGCCCGAGCTCGGCAAGGCCACCGCAGAAGGGCGCATCGCGGAGTTCGCCGAGCACGGGTGGGACGAGTCAGCGGTGCCGGACCCGCAGGACCCGACGACGTTCACCAACTCCAAGCTCGACTGGGCCGACGTCAGCTCGGAGCGGGGCGCGGCGATCCTGCGTGCCTACCGGGTGCTCATCGCCCTGCGGCGCACCGACCAGGCGTTCGTCGACCACCGCTACGAGGCGAACGCCGTCCGCTTCAGCGAGGACCGCCGCTGGCTCGTGCTCACGCGCGGGCTGCTCGGCCCCGACGTGGCGCCGGTGCACGTCGTGGTGAACTTCGCCGACGACGCAGCCGAGGTCCCGGTGCCCGACGCCGTGGGCGAAGAGCTCTACGGCTTCGGCGCGACAGAGGTCGATGCTGGCGTCGTCCGGTTCCGCGGCCGCGGCGTGGTCGTGCTGCGCTAGCCGACCGCGGGCTGCGCGAGCCACCCGCTGGCAGCACACACGAACGGCGACGAACCCACTGGGTCCATCGCCGTTCGTGTGTTCAGGCGCTCGCGTGTCCCCGGCGTCAGCCCGCGTGGTCGGCCACCGCGTGCGCGTTCTTCCGCACGGACGGCAGCTTGCGGTGGTCCTTCACCAGGGAGCGGGTCTCGCGGATCCGGCGGTCGATGCCCCACTTCGTCACGAGCGCCAGGCTCTCGCGCACGATGTTGCCGCTCATCTTCGAGACGCCGAACTCCCGCTCGGTGAACGTGATCGGGGTCTCCACGACCCGCAGACCAGCCTCGAGGGCACGCCAGCACAGGTCCACCTGGAAGCAGTACCCCTTCGACGCGACCCCGGCGAGGTCGATCCGCTCGAACGCCCGCGACGTGAAGACCCGGAACCCGCCGGTCGCATCGCGCACCGCGATGCCCAGGGCGAGGCGGGTGTACAGGTTGCCCCCGCGGGAGAGCAGGAGCCGGTACCAGGGCCAGTTCTCGACCTTGCCGCCCTTGATCCACCGGGAGCCGAGCACCAGGTCGTTCGAGTCGGCGAGCTCGAGCATCCACGGCAGGTACTCGGGGTGGTGGGAGCCGTCGGCGTCCATCTCGACGAGCTTGGCGTAGCCGTGTTCCAGGCCCCACGCGAAGCCGGACAGGTACGCGCCGCCCAGGCCGTCCTTGACGGTGCGGTGCATGACGTGCACCCGGTCGGTCTCGCGGGCGATGGCGTCCGCGATGTCACCGGTACCGTCGGGTGAGTTGTCGTCGACGACGAGCACGTGCACGGAGTCGTCGGTCGCGGCCAACGTGCGCTCGACGATCGGCCGGACGTTCTCGGCTTCGTCGTAGGTCGGGATGATGACCAGGGTTTCGCTCATGGTGCTCCTCGTGCTCGCAGTCGAATGTATCGCTGGCTTGGTGGGTCAATCCGACGAGAGGTCTGCGAACACGATCAGATTGTCCGTGTAGTGCCCGGTGGCGGTGTCGAACGTGCCGTCGCAGGTGATGAGTCGGAGTTGCGGGGTGGGGGTGGGGCCGTAGACGTCGCTCGTCGGGAACGCCGACTTGGCGGCGCGTTCGGAACGGTCGACGGTGAAGGTGCGGGTGGTGCCGTCGGACATCCGGACGTGGACCTCGTCGCCGGCGACCAGTTCGTCGAGCCGGAAGAACACCGCGGCGCTCGTCGGGCTGTCGACGTGACCGGCGATGACGGCGGGGCCGACCTCGCCGGGGACGATCCCGTCGCTGAACCAGCCCGCGCTGTCCCAGTCGACGGGCGGGTCGAGTTCTCCGGCAGCGCCGCGGTGCAGGTCCTCGAGCGAGGACCGCACGCCGATGGCCGGGATCGACACGCTGACCGGGGTAGCCGTCGAGCGGGCTTCGGGTGCGGCCGGGTCCTGGAACCCGTCGGTGCCGGAGGACGAGGACGAGGACGACGACGACGACTGCGACGGAGACGACGACGACTGCGGCGGGGACGACGACGCGCCACCGCCGACGGTCGACGCGACCGCCACCCCGGCCACGCCCCCGACCACCACGACGGCGGCGACCACGGCACCGATCACCACGCCTCGGCGCCGGACGGCCGAGACGCGCCCGGCGCTCCGACGGCCGCTCACGAGCCGCCTCCCACGTCGCTGGCGCATCCCCCGAGCACGTCGGAGGTCAGCATGGTCGAACCGATGGCCAACCAGGCGTCTCCGTAGTAGGTCGGTGTGGTCGCCGCCGTGCGGTCGGCCCGCTCGAGGTCGGCGGCAGCCGCACGGGAGGAACCGGCGGCCTGCTCGGCCGCGGCCCGCGCGGTGTAGGCCAGCGCGTTCGTGTCCTGCGTCACCGGGGTGCCACCGAGGTCGAGCTGCGAGGCGAGGCGCGTCGTCCGTCCGAGCGTGGGCGCGAGCGCCGCCGCGAGCTCCCGGTCGGGCGCCGAACACGCCTCGGCGTACCGGAGCGGCGTCCGCATCGCGTCGTAGCCGTAGAGCACCTGCCCGTCGCCACCGACGGCCGGCATCGGGTCCACCGTTCCGTCGGCGTGCACCTGGGACCAGTCGCTGGGCAGGTCGGTGGCGTCCAGCACGGCGGCCGTCACGGCGCGGGAACCCCGGTTCAGCGCGTTCCAGCGGTCGTCCCCGGTTGCGTCCGCCAGCACCGAGAAGGCCGCGGGCGACGCGTACGACGTGTTGTAGCTGTAGGGCTCCTGATCCGCCCAGGGTCCGGGCAGCAGGATCGTGCCGAGGTCCGTCCGGGCCGTCTCGTGCTGGAGGATCGCCGCCGCGATGCGCTTGCCGGCGGCGGTGTACCGGTCGTCGTCCCAGGCCTTCCCCGCGAGCACGAGCGCCCGGGCTGCGTCGAGGTCGGCGTCGCTCGCGGACTGCTCGTCGGCGACGCCCTCGTCGGACGTCCACCGCCACGCCAGCAGGTCGTCGCCGGTGAGCAGGTGGTCCTTCGTCCACTCCCAGATCGCGTCGAAGCGCGCACGGTCGTCGTTCGCGTAGGCGATGAGCAAGCCGTACGCCTGCCCCTCGCTGACGGTGTCACCGCCCTGGTCGGTGCGGACGACGCGACCGCCCTCGACGTAGCGGTCCAGGAACGCCGACCGCAGCTGCTGCGGTGAGCGCGCCCCGTCGGGCGCGGTGGTCGAGGTCGGGGTCGCCGTGCCGCGATCGGCGGTCGTGGTGCTCGACGACCAGGGACGGACGGCGACGATCGCGACGACGACGGCGACGAGGACCGCCGCCACAGCGGCGACCGGTATCCAGGTCCTGCGGGTCATGCTGGCCTGCCTCTCCGGGATGGTGGGGGGGGGTCGAAGGGGAGGCGCGGATCACGTGGGCCGTTCAGCGCACGTGATCCGCGCCTCCAGTCCGGGGCGTCAGCGGAACAGCGAACGGAGCATCGCGACGGCCGCGTGGACCGCCTCGGTCACCGGTCGGTCGGCGGCTGCGCCGCCACCGCCGGTCTGCACGCCGCCGGACGGGGTGGCGGCGGTCGCCGCGGCGTCCGTCACGGGCACGACCGTCAGGTTGCCCTTGCTGTCGTCGAGGACGAACAGGGTCGAGACCGTGTTGCCGGCGAGGTCGACCTTGGCGGTGCCCCGCTGGCCGCTGCCGGAGACGTTGAGCGACCACTTGCCGGCGTCGACCGTTGCGTACTTGGTGGCGCTGCCGAAGGTGGCGTCCTCGGCGATCGGGGTGCCGTCGGAGGTCTGCACGTCGACGCGCTTCGCGGTGGTGGCGGCCTGGACGAGCCGGAGCTTCGCCTTGCCGTCGCCGGGCTGCTGCAGGTCGTCGGTGAACGCGGTCGTCTTGAGCCCGTCGTTCTTGCCGTAGGCGACGACGGTGCTGGCGTCGCCCTTCTGCACGGTGACGTCGGTGGAGATGACCGGGGTGGAACGCGGGGCGTCGGCGGCGCGCATCGAGAGGACGTAGGTGCCGACCGGCAGCTTCTTGTACGGGCTGACCTGGCCGTAGGTGACGTCGTCGAGTTCGAAGACGGTCTTGCCCCCGGCGAGGCTGGACAGTTCGACGTCGACGCCCTTCGTGTCCGGCGACAGGTGTCCGACGCGGAGCCAGCCCTGGTCGGCCGTCGCGGCGGAGGCGGTCTGCGGGGCGGCGAGCCCGACCGTCGCGGCGACGAGTGTGGCGGCGAGCGCTCCGACGACGACGGCGCGGCGGCGGTTCGTGGTGCGTGCGGTCATGATGGTGCTCCTTCGGGTCGAGGTGCGGTTGGCGTGCGGGTGTCGTGCGGGTGGCGTGTCGAGGTGCGGGCCGTGCGGGTCGTGCGGTTCGTGTGGGCCGTGCGGGTCGTGCGGGCCGGGCGGGTCGTGCGGGTCGTGTGGGCCTCCGGACGAGCGGGCGGAATGCCGGGGTCCACGCCGGAGCCCTCCGGGCATTTCGCCCGCTCGTCCAGCGGGCGCTCTGCCCCGACGTGTTCGCGGGGAACGGTTCCGCGGCCGCCCCGGCGAGCGGGCGGAATGCCCGGGTCCACGCCGGAGCCCTCCGGGCATTTCGCCCGCTCGCGGAACGCCCGCTCGCCGGACGCCAGCTCGGCCAGCTCCCACTCGACCGAGCGATCGGGGGTCACGAGGCGCTCGTCGCGGTCGTCGTCGGGTCGGCCGGGGCGTACGTCACCGTGAGCCGTGCTCCCTCGCGCTCGACCGAGTCCGGCCGGAACGCCTGGGACATGGCGTCGAAGGTCCGAGCGACCCGTGCTGCCGAGGCGTCGTCGCTCGTGTGCAGGACGACGGTGCGGAACGGCTGGCCGGTCTCCCCGGTGCGCGGGGTGAACCGGTCGACCCGCACGTCCTGGTCGGCGAGCACCTGGCCGAGCGCGATCATCGCCCGCGAGTCGACCTGTCCGGCGCGGAACTGCGACTTCGTGCCGTCGTCCGCACGCAGGGCCGGGTTCGAGGCGAGCTCGGTCCCCAGGGTCTTCCGGACGTCGGTGGCCCGGGTGATCGCGGTCTCGGCGGCACTGGCTCCCTCGGCGTGGATCCGGCGGACCTCGACCTGCTGGTCACCGGTGCCGAAGGTCGCGACGGCGGTGGAGTTCTCGATCGCCTGCCGCACGTCGGTGGACGAGTTGCCGCCGGTGCGCATGGAGTCCGTCGTGATGACGTAGTCCGAGTCCTTCCAGCCGTTCGGGGACTGCCGTTCCACCGCTCCGTCGGTGTCGAGCTTGTAGTACCAGACGACGTTGTTCCGGGCGAAGCCGTCGTCCACCAGGTCGACCCACATGGCGTCGTCGACCAGGAGACGCGAGGACTTCGGCACGTTGTCGCCCACCCACTGCTCGGCCTGCTGCATGGGCAGGTCGAGGTTGCCGAGCAGGAACCCGCGCAGCTGCGTCCCCCACAGCGGCACCGCGACGACGAGCGCCGCAGCCGTGACGACTGCCCAGGTGATGCCGAAGCCGCGCCGTGCCCTCGGGCCGAACCGGCTCCGGGTGTGGACCCGACCGGCGATCGTCAGGACTGCACGCTCGGCGGTGTACGCGACGAGGAGCGCCGCGAACGGGATGAGCATGATGACGTACGGCACCGGCAGGTACCCGTTCGGCCGGAACATCACCGCGAGCAGGAACACGAGCATCGCGGCGATCGGTCGGACCCGGCGCAGGAACAGCCCGACGACGGCGGCGACCGAGCCGAGCACGATGAACACCGGGTCGAGTGCCCACCACTGCGCGGCGGCCTCGTTCGCCAGGCTGCCCCCGTCGAACACCGATCCGGAAGCGGTCCGCGACCCGAGCTGGTAGGTGACGCCCTCCCACAGGCTGACCCGCCCGGCGCCCGGCACGAGTTCGCCCTTCACCGCGGCGAGCATCAGGTACCCACCGCCGATCAGCACGAGCACGGCCCCGGCGACGCTGAGCGTGTACCGGCGGGTGCTCTTGTCGGCGCGACGCACGGCCATCCAGATGAGGAACGGCAGCGCGAGCAGGTAGGTCTCCTTGGACAGCACGGCGATGCCGAGGCAGGCAGCGGCACCGGCGAACCCGGCGAGCTGCTGGCGACGGCTCAGCACGAGGACGAACGCGGCGAGCAGCCAGGGCGTCGCGACGTTGTCGATGTACACGGTGCGGTGGTACTGCAGCGCGAGCGGTGACAGCGCGAAGACGAGTCCGGCCGCGGCCGCCGTGATCCGTCCGACACCGAGCCGTCGGGCCAGGACGAACAGCAGGATGCTCGAGACGGCGGAGAAGAACACCATGGCCTCGCGCCCGGCCTCCACCGCGAAGGGGTACCGTGCGAACGCCCCGGTCAGTCCGGTGTACCCGGCGATCTGGATCCATCCGAGCGGCGGGTGGTCGTACCAGTACGTGTAGTGGGTGAGCTCGCCGAGGTTCGTGATCGCCCACGCCTGGGCGGTGTACGTCCCCTCGTCGTCGATGCGCTGCGGTGTGCCCGACATGTTCCAGGCCTGGACGAGCACGGTCACCGCGACGACGGGCAGCAACCACGTCAGGCTGGCGGCGTGCCGGCGGAACCACGCGCCGATGCCGGTGCGGTGGGCGGTGGAGCCACCACGGATCGGGATGCCCGTGGTGTCGGTGATGCTGGCGGTCATCGGGTGCCTCCCGTGGTGGTGCCGGCGAACGCACGGTCGGACGACGCGGCACCCGATCCGTCGAGGTCCGAGGCGAAGCCGACCACCTGTCCGTTGCGGTGCTGGCCGGTGTGCTCGGTCTTCTCCCACCCGTTCTGGCCCTTGGCGTGCCGGACGACTGCCCGGACCGCCGCGGCGGCGAGGAACACCTGGTACGGCACCAGGCCGAGCACGAGTCGCACGTAGTCGCGGAGCCGGACCTTCTCGCCGTACAGGCGGCCGAACTCGTTCAGCCCGACGATCTCGACGGCGAGCAGCATCAGCGTCGGTGCGACCGGGATGAACGACACCAGGGCGATCGCCGTCGGCACCTTGACGAACAGGATCATCAGGACGCTCAGCGGGATGAGCAGCCCGGTGGCCGCCTGGATGAACGGCATCGTGAGCATGTAGCGGGCGAAGAACCGCTGCCGGAAGGACGGCAGCTTCTTCCACTCCCCCTTGCCCAGCACCTGCAGGAAGCCCTGGTTCCACCGCGTCCGCTGCTTGAGCAGCGAGGCGAAGGTCGGCGGGGTCTCCTCGCGGGTGACGGCCTCGGGGCTGTAGGCGACGACGACCTTCGCGCCGTCGGCGGAGAGCCGCACGCCGAGCTCGCAGTCCTCGGCGAGGCAGTGCGCGTCCCAGCCGTTCGACCACTCCAGGCGGGAGCGCGTCACGAAGACGGTGTTGCCTCCGAGCGGGATGAACTTGGACCCGGCGTGGAAGTGCAGGCGCGAGCGGAACCAGAAGTAGTACTCCAGGACGTTCCGGAGCGACCACCAGCTCGACGTGAAGTTCATCAGCTGGACGCCGCCCTGCACCACGTCGGCTTCGGTCTCCTGGAACCGCGAGTCGACGAGGGAGAGCAGCCGCGGGTAGACCTCGTCCTCGGCGTCGAACACCCCGACGATGTCACCCGTCGCGTGCTGGAGCGCCAGGTTCATCGCCTTCGGCTTGTTCTTCGGCAGGGTGTCGTCCACCACGACCTTGATCAGGGAGGGGTGCCGAGCCGCCGCGGCACGCACGACGGCGTCGGTCTCCGGGTCGTCCTCCCCGACGATCGCGATGATCTCGAAGTCGGGGTGGTCCTGGGTCGCGAGCATGTCGAGCGTCTGCCCCATCACGTCCTGCTCGTGCCGACCGGGCACCAGGAGCGTGAACCGGTGTGCCGCCGGCCGCGGGGTCTGGCTGAAGCTGGTGGACTTCAGCGCGTCCCGGGACCGCCAGGCGTGCAGCATCCACCAGAGGGTGGTCAACGCGATGATCGTGAGCAGCACGGAGAGGGCGATGAGGGTCGAGTAGCCGAGCCACTCGCCTAGCGACCAGGCGGCCTGTGGGAGCTGCCCCGAGCCTCCCGTCGGCACGTCCGTGGTCCCGCGGTTCGGGACGTCCCCGGTCGTGCCGGGGCGTTCGTCGGGCTGGAGCAGCGGCCCTGCGGCCGTCAGCAACACGGCTGAGATGGTCATTCGGGGAACCCCTTCGGACGTGTGTCGGTGGACCGGAAGACGAGGGCCTTGTACGCGGCGAACCGGAACGCGGTGCCGAGGACGAGGCCGACGCCGTTGCCGGCGACGTTGTCGGCGAGGGTGGACGTGAAGCCGAGGACGTAGTGCGAGACGAACAGGCAGGCGGCGGCGATGCCGAGACCGACGAGGTTCGTGGCAGCGAAGAGCAACCCCTCGCGGACGGTCTCGCGGCGGCCGGTCTGGCGCTGGGAACGGAAGGTGATGAAGCGGTTGCCGAGCCACGCGACCGAGGTCGCCACGATGGCCGACACGATCTTCGCGGCGATGGGACCGTCCGACATGACGGTGGCGCGGAGCAGGTTGTAGACACCCAGGTCGATGACGAAGCAGACGGCACCGATGGTGCCGAACGACGCGAGTTGCCTCGCGGTGGCGAGCAGGCGCGGGACCGTGCCAGGGCGCACGGTCCGCACCGCACCGGTGTCGGGTGACACCAGAACGGGGGTACGAGTTCGGGTCATGCCCCCGATTCGGGGGGCGTGGCTGGGTGGTTTGGGCGGGGTACGCGACTTGCCAGGCCTCTGCCAGATGCGCGACACATGCCGTTCATCTTGACGATCCGTCAGCTGCGGTGGTCAGGGGCGCGGGGACGACGGACGGGAGGCCCGGTGCCAGCTGGCACCGGGCCTCCCGTCCGTCGGTCGGTTGCGTCTACGCGGGGCGCGACGACGGGGACACGTTCTTGGACGCGTCCCGTTCCGGGATGTCGCCGAGTGCCTCGTCGATCGCCGCGAGGGCGTCCGCGTCGAGCTTGACGCCGGCGGCCTTCACGTTGTCGGTGACCTGCTGCGGACGCGAGGCGCCGACGATGGCGCTCGCGACGTTCTCGTTCTGCAGGGTCCACGCGATCGCGAGCTGTGCGAGCGTGAGGCCGGCCTGGTCGGCGACGGGCTGCAGGCGCTGCACGGCTTCGAGGACCTCGTCGCGCATGAACCGCTTGATCATGTCCGCACCGCCCTTCTCGTCCGTGGCACGCGAACCCTCGGGCAGGGGCTGACCCGGCTTGTACTTGCCGGTCAGGACGCCCTGCGCGATGGGCGACCAGACGATCTGCGACAGGCCGAGCTGCTTCGAGGCGGGGACGACCTCGCCCTCGATGACCCGCCACAGCATCGAGTACTGCGGCTGGTTCGAGATGAGCTGGAAGCCGAGCTCCTTGGCGAGTGCGGCACCGGCGCGGATCTGCTCGGCGGACCACTCGCTGACGCCGATGTAGAGCGCCTTGCCCTGGCGGACGACGTCGGCGAAGGCCTGCATCGTCTCTTCGAGGGGGGTCTCGTAGTCGTAGCGGTGTGCCTGGTAGAGGTCGACGTAGTCGGTCTGCAGTCGCTCGAGCGAGCCGTCGATCGACTCCATGATGTGCTTGCGGCTGAGGCCGACGTCGTTGTGTCCCTTCGGGCCGGTCGGCCAGTAGACCTTCGTGAAGACCTCGAGCGACTGGCGCCGCTCGCCCTTGAGCGCCTCGCCGAGGACGGTCTCGGCGGCAGTGTTGGCGTACGTGTCCGCGGTGTCGAACGTGGTGATGCCGGCGTCGAGCGCTGCCCGCACGCACTGGGTGGCGACGTCGTTCTCGACCTGCGAGCCGTGCGTCAGCCAGTTGCCGTAGGTGATCTCGGAGATCTTGAGTCCGGAGTTGCCCAGGTACCTGAATTCCATGGTCCCGACGCTACTGGAGTGAGCGCGCACGTGAGGGGTCCCGCGAGTGCCTGTCGGGGTGGGTGTGGCGTGGG
>NZ_QKLH01000027.1:0-13351 GCF_003224215.1 Curtobacterium sp. MCLR17_043
TCACCACACCGTCGACCGCCTTGACAGCCGTCTGACCGTCAGCCGGGTTCTCCGCACTCGCCGTCACCGACGCCGAAGCCGTCACGTCCGTCCGGGTCGGGGTCGGTGGTGGCGTCGTCGTGTCGGCCGGGGTCAGCGCGCGGATCTCGGCGAGCCCCACGTTCTGCGTCCCGCCGCTCACCGCCGTCACCGTGAACCGCACCCACCTCACACTGCGCGCCGCGAACGTGATCCGCTGCACCGCACCACCGTTGTTCAACGCCGGCACCGTCACACTCGAGCCGTCCGAGAACGTCAACGTCCCGCCCAGCACCTGGTCCACCGCGTTCGGCCGATCAGCGAGGTCGACCGCGTCCAACGCCGTCGCCCCCGCCCACCCGAGCTGGATCCACGTCCCCGCACGACCGGACGGCGCAACCCACTCCGCCGTCGGCGCATCCGGGTACCCGCTCACCACACCGTCGACCGCCTTCACGGCCGTCTGACCATCAGCCGGGTTCTCCGCACTCGCCGTCACCGACGCCGAAGCCGTCACGTCCTTGTGTGCGGGGGTCGGGTCCGTGGGGTCGGTGGGGTCCGTCGGCACCGGCGAGCCGGCGGTGTACTGCCGGCTGAGCCACGATGTCTCGGGTCGAGCCGAGCAGGCTTCGTACGAGGCGCAGGTCTCACTGTCGTGCGCGGCGTAGGTGAAGAACGCGTCGGCCTTCGCCTGGGTCTCGGCCGTCGTCAGGTTCGCCGGACGGTCGGCGATCGGGTACCCCATGTACCCGGTGAAGCCGTGCGCGCCGGTGTACTGCTGCTGCACCTGGTCGGTCAGGTACGCGACCGTGTGGTGGTCGCTGTGGTCCCCGTCGCCGTACTCGCCCTCGTGGTCGAGGGTGTGGATGTCCGTCGGCGCGAAGTCCTGCACGATCCCCTGCAGCGTCGCCCGGAGCTGCGCGAGCGTGTACGTGGCGGCGTGCGGGGCATCGGCGACGGTGTGCAGCGTGTCCATGTCGCCCGTGTACAGGCGCTGGAGGCTCTCGTAGCCGTTCGCCCAGAAGCCGTTGCCCTCGACGTTGCCGTCCGGCAGGTCCATGAAGACCAGGCTGATCCGCGGGTCGGCGGTCAGGGTCTCGGTGAGCAGGGTCCGTCCGGCGACCGTCGTGGAGCCGGTCGTCGACGCCGGGTCGACGCCGGCCATGCTCGCGTAGGCGGCCATCAGCCCGACCTGGCGTTCCTGCCAGTACCAGTCGGGCTTGCCGGCGTCACCGGCCGTGACGATGACGGAGCGCACGCAGCGCCCCGCGTCGATGTCCTTCCGCAGGTCCGCGCCCTGGAAGAGCAGGTCGTCGTCGGGGTGGGCGACGACGTTGAGCACCCGCCCGGCGCTGCAGTCGGCCGCCGCGGCCACGGCGGGCTGCACCACGAGGTTCGGCGCGACCAGCACGGCGAGCACGGTGGCGAGCACGCCCGCGACGGACGCGACGGTGGCCCGTCGCGTCCGTCGCGGTCTGTCGGAGGTCGGTTCAGTCGGTTGCATGGCGCAGGCCCTCCGTCGTCAGTTCGTACATCGCGGTCGTCCCCGACGACCAGACCCGCTTCCAGTAGGGCGAGGACGCCATGGCGGCGGCGAGCTCCTGGTAGTCGGCGTCGCTCTGGTAGCCGTACCGCTCGTCGTAGGCGCCGAAGGGCTCCGCGACCAGGGCGTAGTAGCCGGTGGCCGACCAGTTCACGACGAGCTCCCGCGTCACGTTCGACAGGTCCGCCTCGGCGTCGTAGCCGCCGGTCGGGTCCGGGTACGGGCCGAGGGCTTCGCGGGACAGGTAGCCCACGTCGAAGTACCGCGCGCCGGTGTTGCTCGGGACGGCGTTGGCCGACCCGGTGAGCAGCATCACGGAGCCCGCGGGTGCCGTGCGGTCGTAGTACTGCGTCGCCGCGGACTGGCTCCGGGTCATCACGCGGTTCCAGTCGAGCGAGGTCTGCCCGAACGCACCGATCGCGACGAGCGCCGCCACCGCTGCTCCGGCGACCGCGAACCGCACCGCGGACGGACGCATCGCGCGCTGCAGGACCGCCCCGGCCGGGGCGAACCGACCGGCGGGCATCGGGAGCGCCGCCGCCAGGATCGCGATCCACGGCGTCGCGAAGAGCACGACGCGGAAGACGCCCTCCTGGCCGTAGTTCGTGGCGACGAGCAGCGAGATCGGGCTCGCGGCGGTGGCGAGGAGCGCCCAGTGCGTCCGGTCGCGCCGCATCAGGACGGTCACCACGGCGATGAGCCCGAGCACCACGAGCGCGGCTGCGGGGATGTCGAACGCCAGACGCGTGACGAGCGGCTTCGGCAGGACCGTCATGTCGTGCGCGGGCGGCTGCACGTTGTCGAGCACGCGTCCGACCGCCGCGAGCGACAGGAACCGCCCGAGGATGTCGCCGTTCAGCGCGGCGAAGACCACCGCCGGCACGAGCACGACGGCGGGCAGCCACCAGGGGCGGAGCATCCGGAACACGATGAGCGTGACGAGTGCGGCGACCGTCAGGTACGGCGAGATCTGGTGGGTCACGGCGAGCACGATGCCGATGAGGGTGATCGCGACGATCCGCGAGAGCCCCACGCGCCGTGCCCGCGGCTTGGCGGCGACGGAGCCGTCGGCGGTGGTGACGGCGGCATCGCGCAGCGGTCCGGTGGCGAGCACGAGGATCACGATCGACATCAGGATGCCGGTCGACTGCGGCGAGAAGTACGTGGTGTTGAGCGAACCGGTCATCGCGGTCAGCAGCGCTGCGATCCACGGTCGACGGGCGCCGGGCAACCAGTACGCAGCCAGGACCCCGACCGCGATGGTCGTGCTGAAGGCGAGCAGGACCGGCACCCACGCGGCGATGAGGATCGTGTTGACGATGCCCCCGACGTCGGCGACCCAGGCGGCGCCGGCGAACAGGCCGGACCAGGTCTGGAAGATGTCGGCCGACGGGTTGGTCCCACCGAACTGGCGGATGTACTCGACGACACCGATGTGCCGCGCGGCGGCGGTCACGGTGGGCACGCCGTACGTGATCGCCTGGGCGAGCTGCACGACACCGCCGAGCACGACGACGGGCACGGCGAGCGCGCGGCCGCGGACCAGGGCGATGACCGCCGCGGCGACGACGAGCACGAGGCCGACGACCAGGCCGGGGCCGAGCGAGCCGAACAGGCCTGCGGGCACCGGGTCGCCCATGTGGGTGAGCGCGGCGACGACCACCACGACGAGCCCGCCGAGCGAGAGCGCCGTCACCGTGGCGGTCGTGCTCCACCGGGGCCGGGCGGTCTCGCGGCGCACGAGGCCGGCGCGACGGAGCTCCGCCGCGTCACGGGGTACCGAGACGGCGAGCGCCGCCGCGGTGAGCACGACGACACCGACGAAGGGGACCGTCGGCACCCAGATGTGGAAGGTCGCCATGGTGTAGCCGATGCCGATCGTGCCGACGAGCGACCCGGTGACGGCGAGGACGGCGAACCGTGCGAGGGACATCGGACGGACGAGCAGCATCGGGGCGACCCCGAGCAGCGCGAACAGGAAGACCGCGACGGCGCTCGCCCGCAGGGTGGGCAACTCGACGACGCTGCCGACGGCGGCCACCACGAGCGTCAGCACGACGATCGCGGCGGCGCCGAGTCGGGCCGCCGGGCTCATCGCGCCACCGGGGGTCGGTCGTGCCGGCCCCGCGGTGTCGAGGCCGCGCTGCAGCTCGTGGCGACCGTGCGCCGTCCGGTCGATCGTCCCCGCGCCGCCCATGCGTTCGCGGAGCGCCAGGACCGGTGCGGTGAGCACGGAGCGCCGCTCGACGCGACGCAACCGGCGCTTCGTCGCCGCGAACTCCGCGTCGACGGCGTCGACGGTGTCCGCGTCACGCGCGGCGCCCGTCCCGTGGCCGTTCGCCGGAGCAGCGTCGGCAGCGTCGTCGCCCTGCTCGAGGCCGAGGCGTGCGAAGGCGCTGATGGCCTCCGGCGCCGCGTCCACCGAAGCGGTCAGCGTGTCGCGGTCGAGTGCGTTCTTGGTCATCCAGGCTCCGAGTCCGTGGCCGTGCGCGGCAGCGGCGGCGCGGAGCGACGCGACGTCGTCCGCCGATCGCTGCCACGCGATCGCGGCCGGTTCGACGGCGATCGCGGATCCGGCGAACAGCAGTCGTGTGAAGAGGTCGAGGTCGTCGCCACCGCCGACGCGGGTGCCGGGACCGAAGGCGGTGTCGAACCCGCCGATCCGGAGCGCGGTCGCGCGGTGCACGGCGAGGTTCGCGCCGGTGCCGTAGGCCGAGGCGGCGAAGGGGTGCAGCGGGAGGTCGTCGACCGGGTCGTCGAGCCGGAAGACCCGCCGGCGGACGGTCCGCCCACCGGGGGTGCGGTCGTCGTGCCAGCGCTGCGCCGGCGTCCGGAGCTCGGCACTCGGCACGAGCCCGGTGACGCAGGCCACGTCGGGGTCGGTCGCGAAGGCACGGGCGATGGCGGCGATCCAGTCGCCGTCCACGACGGCACCCTCGTCCACGAACGCGACGACGTCGCCGGTCGCGACGAGCAGGCCGGCGTTCCGCGCGGCGGCGAGGCCGCCCTCGGGCGCGGGGATGGTGGTGACGCGGCGTCCGCCGATGTCGACCGTCGCCACGCCGCCGTCGTCGGCGCCGTGCGAGACGACGACGACGTCGAAGTCGGCGTGCCCGTTGGCGAGCACCGACCGCATGGTCGTGCCGGCGGCGCCGTCCGTGCAGAGCACCACGGTGACGGACGGCAGCACCAGACCTGCTGCCGGCCGACGCTCGGGTGCCGGCATGGGCCGGATCGCGCGCTGGAGCGCACGGACGTCGATGGTGCCGCCGATGCGACGGCGTTCGGTGATCTCGGCCTCGACGAAGCCGAGCGGCTCGCCGTGGTCGCGGACGAGCAGGCGGGCACGCCCGTACCCGGCGGATCCCTGCAGGGCGATGACGTCCCGGTGGCTCGACGCGTGCACGTCGGCACGGTCGACCTCGCCGACCCAGAGCGCGCCGTCCCAGGTGGGGACGAGCGGCCCGGTCACGACCGGCGAGAGGACCATCGCCAGGGTCGCGCGGGTCACGGTGTGCCCACCGGCTGCGGGAGCGCGGCGGGTGCGGGCGGGGTCCGCACGACGACGGTGCCGAGGACCCGGCCGACGGCGTAGCCCGCGACCGTCGAGACGACGGAGAGCGCGATGGCGTACGCCCGCAGTCCTCCGCCACGACCGACGTGGCGCAGTTCGCGCAACACGGCGCCCGGGATCACCCGGGTCAGGTAGGTCGACTCGCTGGCGAGCGAGTCGCCGGTGCCGACCCGACGGCTCAGCACGGCCTTCGAGATGCCCTCGTAGTAGCTGCGGCGGCGCAGGTAGCGCATCGTCACGCGGTCCGGCGAGACCCGGTGCGAGACGTTCGAGCGCGGTTCGTGCCGGATCCGCGCGCCGGGACGGGCCTGGGCGATGCGGATGCAGAGTTCGGTCTCCTCGCAGCCGAGCGGCTGGTTGCCGACGCGGCCGATGCCGGAGCGGAAGCCGCCTGCGAGCAGGATCGCGTCACGGCGGAACGCCATGCTCGACCCGATGACGTTGCGGACGTCGCCCGGGGTCTCGGGCAGCCCGCGGTACGAGCACCCGACGATCCAGAGCAGTTCATCGGCGTACGGCCCGGGGCCGGTCGCGGTCGGCCAGGACGGCGTGGCACGACCGCCGACACCGACGACGTCGGGGTCCTCGAGCGCGGTGAGCATGTGCCCGAGCCAGTCAGGGTCCGCGGTGGCGTCGTCGTCCAGGAACGCGACGACGTCGGCGTCGGTCAGGGCGACACCGGTGTTCCGGGCCCCGGAGAGTCCGCGGTCCTCGGTGTTCGGGACGACCCGGAGTTCCGGCCAGCGCGCGGCGGCGCGGGCCAGGAGCTCGGGCTCGTGGTCGATGACGACGACGACCTCGGGGCCCTCGGGCTGGCGCTTGGCCGACTCGACGCTGTCCTGCAGGTCACCCCAGCGCTGCTGGGTGTAGGCGCAGATGACGACCGCGACGGTCGTCACGCGACGTCCTCCTCGAGGGCGACGACGGACGCGACAACGGCTGCCCCGGCAACGGACGCCCCGGCGACGGCGGACGCAGCGACGGGGGTCGCGACGGACGCAGCGACCGGCGCCGCAGCGACGGGAGCAGCAGCAACCGGCGCAGCAGCCGGCGCGGCGAGCTGCTCGGCCGGCGGGACGACGCTCATCGCCGCGCGACGGACCTCGGCACGGCCGATCGCGGCACGACGACGCTCGTGCATGATCGACTTCAGCACGCGGATGCCGTCGGTCACGGCGTTGAGGTTGCTCGAACCGTGCACGCGGAGCTTCTCGTGGCTCGGCACCTCGGTGATCGCGAGCTCGGCGGCCGACCAGCGGCAGGTCAGGACGGTCTCGATCTCGAACCCGTCGCCCCACAGCATCGAACCGTCGGCCGGCTTCGGCAGCTCGGACGACAGCAGACCGATCTCCGGCAGGACGTCCGCCCAGAAGGCGTTGTAGCCGTAGCAGAGGTCGCTGTAGCGGGTGCCGAGGATGATGTTGCAGAGCATGTTCAGACCGCGGTTGCCCATGTTCCGGACGATCGTGATGTCGTCGCTGCCACCGCCGAGCGAGTACCGGGTGCCCTTCGCGACGTCGGCGCCGTCGATGAGTGCCTGCACGAACCGCGGGATCTCGTCGGGGTCCGCGGAGCAGTCGGCGTCGAACATGACGACGATGTCGCCGGTGACGGCCTCGAAGCCGCAGGCCAGGGCGTTGCCCTTTCCCTTGCGGGTCTGGTGCACGACGCGGATGTCGGGCATCACGCGCTGCGCGGCGGCGATGGTGTCGTCGACGGAGTTGCCGTCGACCAGGATCACCTCGTACACGGGCGGGAGCTTCGGGAGGATGATCTCGAGGTTGCGGGCCTCGTTCCGTGCCGGGATGACGACGGAGACCCTCGGGTCTGCAGGGCGAACGGTACGTGCGGGCATGGCGCGGTCCTGTCGGGTCAGGGTTGCTGTCGGGTGGTGGCTCGTCGAGACGAGCGGCGCGTCCTCGGATGACGCATCGACGACGGTGACCGTCGTCGGTCGAGCAGCGGGACGCGGGTACGACGCCGCCTGCTTGCCGCGGGTGAGTGGGTACTCTCCCCCGCGGTTCCAACCATCGCCGTGGCCAGCGGGAGGGTCAATGCGCGGTGCGGTCCCTTGCGGACACCCGGGTGCGGATACGGAAACCCGCAACGGTCGTGCAGGTTGGCGGTCCGGCGCGGCGGCCGGCGGGTGGTGGACGCAGGACGAGCGGACGGGAGGCGCGGTGCCAGCCGGCACCGCGCCTCCCGTCCGGTCGTGGGCCGGTCTCAGACCTGCGGCACGTCCGCCGTCTCGAAGGCGGCCCGCAGCGCGACCGCCAGCTCGGCGACGTGCGGTTCCCGCAGCAGCGACGTGTGCTCGCTCGCGATCCGCACCATCTCGGTGGGCCCGCGCAGCAGGGCGGACCACCCGGCGGCGTCGGGGTTGGCGTCGGCGAGGACGTAGGTGGCGCGCCCGTGGAACGGCGTCGGGTGGTGGCGCCTGGTGACGATCTCGGCCTGGTCGAAGAAGGCGTCGAAGTCCTTCTGCCCACCGTGCCGCAGCACGCCGGCGGTGTACGCCCGGAGCCGCTTGGCGAACAGCGCTCCGTAGGGCACACCCGCGGGCAGCACCCGCCTGACGGCGCGGTCGAGCCCCCGCTGCACGGCGCGGACGGCGGTGTTCGGCTGGTCGCGCGGCTCCATCCGGCCGAAGTGCAGGCGGGCCTGTTCGGACTTCGTTCGGGGCAGGTAGGTGTCGAGCAGGACGACGTGCTCCACCTGCTCGCCGCTCTCGGTCAGGAGCCGGGCGATCTCGAGCGCGACGAGTCCGCCGAGCGAGTGCCCGACGAGCAGGTACGGGCCGCGGGGCTGCACGATGCGCATCAGGGCGAGGTAGCGGCGGGCGCTCCGCTCGATGTTCCAGTCCGGCATCCCGCGGCGCTCGAGGGCGTGCTGCTGGAACGCGTACAGGTCGTGCGCGGGCAGGTGCCGCGAGAGCGGCAGGAACGTCAGCGCCAGGGCACCGCCACCGGCGAAGCAGAACACCGGCGGACGGCCGCCCTCGCGCGCCTCGGACACCTTCACGACGTCCGGGTGGCTGGGCAGCGCGCTCGTGCCGCTCCGCACCCGTCGGGCGAAGGCCCGGAGCGTCGGGTGCTCGAGCACGTCCGAGGAGCGCAGGTCGACCCCGAGCCGGTCCTGCACGACGGCGAGCATCTCCTCGGCGGACAGCGAGTCGCCGCCGAGCGCGGAGAAGTCCTCGTCCAGGTGCACGCCCCGGAGGCCGAGCACCTCGGCCCAGATCTGCCCGACGACGAGCTCCCACTGGTCGTACTCGCCCTCGACCATCTCGGTCTCGACGCTCGGCGCCCCGGGGAGTTCGGCCCGGTCGACCTTGCCGCGCTCGTTCCGCGGCAGTTCGGTCATCGGCACGATCGACGCCGGCACCATGTACTCGGGCAGCCGCTCACGGAGCGCCCGGCGGAGCGCGCCCGGTGCCGGGGTGCGGTGCCCCGGGCGACCGACCACGTAGGCGACGAGCCGGGTGACGGAACCGGGGTCGACCTGTGCCGTCACGACCACGTCGTGCACCTCATGGACCGCGCGGAGCGCCGCCTCGACCTCACTCGGCTCGACCAGGTAGCCGCGGACCTTCACGGCGTCGTCGGATCGGCCGAGCAGCACGAGCCGCCCGTCGGGGTCGACGCGTGCCAGGTCGCCCTGCCGCCAGCTCGGGGTCCCGACGGGGATGCCGGCGACGGCCTCGGCTTCGCCGGTGTGCCCGGCCCGTTCGGCGGTCTTCTCCGGCGCGCCCCAGTAGCCCGCGGTCAGGGCGTCGGAGACCACGACGAGCTCGCCGGTCTCCCCCGGGTCGGCGGGGCTGCCGTCCTCTCGGAGCACGAGGACCGTCTTGCCGGGCAACGGCCACCCGGCGGGCACGACGCCCTCGGGCACCGGCTCGCCCGGGGCGACCGGGCAGTACGCGACGCACGCGGTCTCGCTCGAGCCGAAGGCGTTCAGGAGCAGCGTGTCCGGGTCCAGGTGGGGTCGAGCCGCGGCGAGGTCGGCGCCGGTGACGGACTCGCCCGTGGTCATCAGGAAGCGCAGCCCGCCGAGCACCGGTGCGGTCCCGGCTGCGGTCCCGTGCGACCCGGGGGCGCTCTGCGACCCGATGATCGACCGCAGCAGGTGCGGGGTGCAGACGAGCACGTTCACGTCGTCGTCCCGGAACCGCCCGAGCAGCCGCTCGACACCGAGTTCACGCGGCTCGAGCAGCACGATGGTGCCGCCGCAGAGCAACGTGTCGAACGAGAACAGGAGCCCGGCGGCGAAGGACAGCGGCAGGACGACCCCGAGCCGGTCGCCGGGGCCGAGGCCGAGCGCGAGGGCGTCCTGCTCGGCGTCGGCGATCTGCTGCCGGTGCGTCAGGACGACGCCCTTCGGCATGCCGGTCGAGCCGGAGGTGAAGACGATGGCGAAGGGGTCCCGCCCGCCGGGGCGCACGCCGACGGTGTCCGCCGACGGTGCCGCGCCGGGACCGCCCGCGTCCAGCGGTTCGCCCGTGTCCAGCGGTTCGCCCGTGTCCAGCAGTTCGCCGAGTGCGTGCACCCGGCCGTCCCGCTCCGCGACGACGGCGGCGGCCAGAGCCGCACGCTCGGTGTCGGCCACGATCTCGTCGACGCCGGCGAGCCGGGCCACGTGCGCCAGGCGGGCTGCGGGCAGGTGGTCGTCGAGCACCACCACGGTCCGTCCTGCACGCACCAGCGCGAGGATGCCGATCACGGCCTCGGTCGACTGCCCCGCCATCAGCCCGACCGGCTTCGACGCCCCGCCCGGGGTGTCGCCGACGCCGGCGCCGCTGTGGTCGTCGGGTCGGAGCGTCACGGCCAGGGCTGCGGCCAGCGCGCGCGAGGCCCGGTCCGCTTCGGCGTAGGTGTACGGGCGGCCGTCGCCCGCGAGCGCGGCGGCGGCGCCCCGGAGCGCCACCACGCGGTCCCAGCGGTCCAGCACGGAGTGGTCGGCCGCCGCGGGCACGGCTGCGGGGTGGTTCCAGGGATCGACGGTCGTCAGCGGGTCGACGGAGGTCACGATGACACCTCGGGTGCTCAGCAGCGGACCGCCACGACTCCCGCGACGGTCTTCCGACCGTAGGTCCGCGCTCCCCCCGCCCGCGAGCAGTCGAGAGCCCGGTGCGGGGAACCGCAACCGGCCTGGAGGCGCGGCCTGCGCCCGGCACGGACGGTACGACTCCGGAACGACCGGACCACCGCCGTGGGCGCCTTCCGCACGGCGGCTCGCCCCGGCTCGGGGATCGTGCGGTTCCGCGCAACCTCCGGATCAGCCGTGGCGTGACCGTGGATGAGCCGTGCATCGCCGATGAGGACGCTCGGAACGAGAAGGTCCCGGAAATGAGAACAGCCCCCGGGATGTCCCGGGGGCTGTTCATCGAGTGCTGGGGTACCTGGACTCGAACCAAGAACGACGGTACCAGAAACCGCTGTGTTGCCAATTACACCATACCCCAAAAGGCCTGTCGGCCTTCTGGCCCGGTCACCCGGGGCACGATCAACTACTGTACAGCATCCCGGAGGTCCGCAAGACCACCCACCAGGTCTCGGTGCACGGCGGCGGCGGTCGCGGCTCCGTGTCCGGCGGCGACGATGAGCTGCTCCGGCCCGGGAGGCGTGACGTCTCCCACGGCGTAGAGCCCCGGGACGGACGTCCGGCCCACCCGGTCGACCACGAGGAGTCCCTGCGTGTCGCGCTGGAGCCCCTCGAGCGCTCCGGGCGTGTCGCCGTTCGCGGCCGTGTTCCCGCTCGTTGGGCTCGGACTCGTGGTGGCGCTGGTGCGCAGCCAGTCGAGGTCGGCGTGCCACACCGGTCGGACGAACCCACCGGTCCGCGGCTCGACGTGGCCGTCGGCCAGCCGGACGCCGGTCATCCCGGAACGATCGCCCTCGAGGTCCTCGACGACCCGCTCGTCCACGACGACCCCCGCGGCCGACAGTCGAGCGCGGCCGGCGTCGTCGAGCGGTGCCACCCCGTTCGTGTAGACGATCAGGTCGTCGGTCCAGGAGGCGATGAGCAGCGCCCGGTCGACCACGTCGTCGGTCTCGCAGATGAAGGCGAGCGGCTGCCCGGCCTTGTCGTACGCATCACACTCGACACAGCTGTGCACCGCGGTGCCGTAGAACGCGCGGAGCATCGGCAGCGCCGGGAACTCCTCACGCAACCCCGTCGCCACGACGACCGTCCGGGCGCGGGCCTCGAGCTCGGTGCCGCGCCACGAGCCGTGCACCTGCCAGGTGTCCGTGTCGGGGTCCGGGGCCACCAGGTCGACGACGGACTGGACGACCGTCGCTTCCGGGTACCCCTCGACCTCGGTCCGCCCGAGCTTGCGGAGTTCGAGCGGCGAGATGCCGTCCCGCGTCAGGAACCCGTGCGACCGCAGCGTCGCGGCGTTCCGGGGGCGGTTGGCGTCGACGAGCAGCACGGTGCGCTTCGCCCGGACCAGGTTGAGCGCAGCGCTCAGCCCGGCCGGCCCGGCGCCGATGACCGCGACGTCGTGCACGACCTGGTCGGCGTGCTCCGTGCTGCTCACGGTCGGTCAGCGCGCCGCGAGGGCGCGGAGCCGGGTCAGGGTGGACTCCTTGCCCAGGATCTCCATCGACTCGAACAGCGGCGGGCTGATCCGGCGTCCGGACACCGCCACGCGCAGCGGGCCGAAGGCGACGCGGGGCTTCAGGCCGAGCTCGTCGATGAGGGCCGCACGGAGCGCACCCTCGATGGCCTCGGTGGTCCAGTCCTGGACGCCCTCGAGCGCGGCGGTGCTCGCGGTCAGGACCGTCGCCGTGTCGCCCTTGAGCGAGGCCAGTGCGTCGTCCTCGACCACCAGGTCGGCGTCGGAGGTGAACAGGAAGCCGAGCATCGCCGGCGCCTCGCCGAGCAGCTGCATGCGCTCCTGCACGAGCGGGGCGGCCTTTGTCAGGACCTCGAGCTGCTCCGGGGTCGCCGGGTCGCTGATGAACTCCGACAGGTACGGCAGCAGACGCGACCGGAAGTCTTCGGGAGCGAGCAGACGGATGTGGTCCCCGTTGATCGCCTCGGCCTTCTTGTGGTCGAAACGGGCCGGGTTCGGGTTCACGTCGGTGACGTCGAACGCCGCGACCATCTCGTCGATCGAGAACACGTCGCGGTCGGGGCCGATCGACCAGCCGAGGAGCGCCAGGTAGTTGACGAGCCCCTCCGGGATCATGCCGGCGGCGCGGTGGTGGAACAGGTTCGACTCGGGGTCACGCTTCGAGAGCTTCTTGTTGCCCTCCCCCATCACGTACGGCAGGTGTCCGAACACGGGGATGGAGGGCGCGAGGCCGATCTCGTACAGCGCCTCGTACAGGGCGATCTGGCGCGGGGTCGACGACAGCAGGTCCTCGCCCCGGAGCACGTGCGTGATGCCCATCAGGGCGTCGTCGACCGGGTTGGTGAACGTGTACAGCGGCTTGCCGTTCGGGCGGACCACCACGAAGTCGGGGAACGTGCCCTGCTTGAAGGTGATCTCACCGCGCACCAGATCGTCGAAGCTCAGGTCACGGTCGGGGACCCGCAGGCGGAGCGCCGGCTCGCGGCCCTCGTCACGGAACGCCTGGCGCTCGGCATCGGTCAGGTCACGCTCGTGGTTGTCGTACCCCTGCTTGGGGTCACGACCGGCCGCCTTGTTGCGGGCTTCCATCTCGTCCGGCGTGACGAAGGACTCGTAGATGTGACCCGACTCCTTGAGCTTCGCTATCACGTCGTCGTAGATCGCGGTGCGCTCGGACTGCCGGTACGGTCCATGCTCGCCGCCGGCGTCCACGCCTTCGTCCCAGTCGAGCCGCAGCCAGCGGAGCGCGTCGAGGATCTGCCCGTACGACTCCTCGCTGTCGCGGGCGGCGTCGGTGTCCTCGATGCGAAACACGAGCTTGCCGCCGGTGTGGCGGGCGTAGGCCCAGTTGAAGAGCGCGGTGCGGATGAGCCCCACGTGCGGGGTCCCCGTCGGGCTCGGGCAGAAGCGGACGCGGATGTCGGAGCCGGAGGCAGTGGTGAATGGCGCAGTCATGACCCGACAACCCTACCGCGGCGTCCGTCTCTCCAACCTGCCCTGTTGACGGTCCGCAAACGCAGAAAACCCCTGACCACGAATGGTCAGGGGTTCCCTGGTTCTTCTACGTTAAGTCCGGCGGCGTCCTACTCTCCCACAAGGTCCCCCTTGCAGTACCATCGGCGCTGAGAGGCTTAGCTTC
>NZ_QKLH01000028.1:0-11842 GCF_003224215.1 Curtobacterium sp. MCLR17_043
CGCCCCACACCCGAAGGACGCACCATGCCCGCACGTCGTTCCACCGCCCTCACCGCACTCGCCACCGGGGCCGTCGCGGTCCTCGCCCTGACCGGGTGCTCCACGTCGAGCTCCGCATCGGACAGCTCCGGCCCCGTCACCGTCGACTTCTGGCACGCCATGTCCGGGCCGCCCGCGACCGAGCTCGACGCGCTCGTCGCCCGCTTCAACAAGGAGAACGACCAGCACATCACCGTGAAGTCGTCGTTCCAGGGCGACTACGCGGCCGTCCAGACGAAGTACACGGCGGCGGTGCAGTCCGGTTCGACGCCCGATCTGCTCATGATGAACGACGTGTCGACCGGCTTCATGATCGACTCCGGCCAGACGGTGTCCCCCTCGACGGTGAGCGGCTCGACCTCCGGCACCGACACGATCGCACCGGCCGCCGCGACCTACTACAGCGACGGCAAGTCGCTCGCCGCGATGCC
Source organism: Curtobacterium sp. MCLR17_043 (assembly GCF_003224215.1). Lineage (NCBI taxonomy): Bacteria > Bacillati > Actinomycetota > Actinomycetes > Micrococcales > Microbacteriaceae > Curtobacterium > Curtobacterium sp. MCLR17_043. The sequence goes on from NZ_QKLH01000028.1 coordinate 471, forward strand.
GTTCTCGGTCTCGATGCCGGTGCTCTACCTGAACAAGGCACTCGTCGCGAAGGCCGGCCTCGACGCCGCGAAGCCGCCGAAGACGCTGGCCCAGGTCGCGACCTGGGCCGAGAAGATCCACGCCGCGACCGGTGGCTACGGCATGAGCATGAACATGGGTGACTCGTGGATGCTCGAGGAGCTCAGCGCCTCGGGCGGCCAGCCCTTCTGCACGCCGGACAACGGGCGGAACGGCAAACCGGTGACCGGCGTCTCGCTCACCTCGGACACGCAGGTGCAGTTCATGACCACGCTGCAGAAGCTCTACCAGGACGGCGCCGCCCTGAACCCCGGCACCGACTCGACCGTGCAGAACTCGGCGTTCTCGAGCAACAAGGTGGGCATGCTGCTGACCTCGTCCGGCGCGTACACGACGGTCGACCCGGACGGCTCGAAGTCCGTCGTCGCCCGGTTCCCCGCCACGTCGGACTCCGACGACGCCGGGCAGGTCATCGGCGGCAACGCGCTGTGGATCTCCGGCAAGGGCCACTCGTCCGCCGAGCAGCAGGCGTCGTACACGTTCGCCAAGTGGCTCCAGACGCCGGACGTGCAGGCCGAGTGGGCGAAGGCGACCGGCTACGTCGCGATGAACACCGACGCCCAGGACACCACTGTGGGCAAGCGCTCCCTGTCCGACCCGAACATCGCCACGATGTACCAGCAGCTCGCCGACGACCCCACGAGCGTCGCCGCTGCCGGCTGCATCACCGGCGCGTTCCCGACGGTGCGCGCCACCGTCATCGGCGCCTTCAACCGGATCGTCGAGGGTGCCGACGTCGAGTCGACCATGACGGATGCGGAGCAGCAGGCCGGCAAGCAGATCGAGTCGTACAACGAGGCCGCGGGCAAGTGATGACGGTCGGCGTGTGAGCGCCCCGCGAGGCTGACCAAGGGTTCATGGAGCGCGACCGTCGTTCGCCATACGGTTGTCTGATGAAGCGGGCGGACAGCCCGCGCGACGATCGGAGCCCTGTGGTGTCTGCTGCGAACGGCCGGCCCGACTCCGGGGCTCCGGAACCCCTGCGCATCGTGTTCTCGTTCCCACGGGGGCGGGGACACCTCGCGCCGATGCTGCCGCTCGCCCGCGCGGCCAGCGCTGCCGGACACCGGACCGCACTGAGCGGAGCACGCGAGGCCGTCCTCGAACAGACCGGGTTCTCGCACCGGCAGCCGCGCGACGTGGAGCTGCCGGCGAGCAGGCCGGGCACCGGCACCTTGACCCCCATCGACCCGAGCACGGTGCTCACGCGCGTCCCCCAGGTGTTCCTGGGGGACGCGGCCGCCGGGGCCGTCGTCGACGTCGGACGGCTGGTCACTCGGTGGACGGCTGACCTCGTGGTCTGCGGGGAGTTCGACTTCGGCGCGATGACCGCCGCCGAACGAGCCGGGGTGCCGTGCGTGGTGGTCCTGGCCTTCGCCTCGGCCGGCGGGACCTGGCGCGACGCGGTGCGAGAGCCGCTCGAGGCGCTCCGCCGACGCGCGGGACTCGGGCCCGACCCGCAGCAACACATGCTCGGCGGCTCGCTCACCGTCATCCCGTTCCCGGCGTCGATGCGATCCGGGCACGAGCTGCGTGGTCCGGTGATCCGGATGCGACCGGACACCTGGTCGTCACCCCCGTCCGATGCCGCGGCGTGGTTCGCCGCCGACGACGGACCGCGCGTCTACGTCACGCTCGGCACCGAGTTCAACACGAAGTCCGGCGACCTGTTCGCTCGGCTCATCGACGCGCTCGCGGCCCTGCCGGCGCGGATCCTCGTGACCACCGGACCCTGGGTCGACCCGACGACCTTCCCGGCGCCGGCCGGGCCGGCGGCGATCCGGGTCGAGCAGTACGTCCCGCAGGACTCGGTGCTCGGGCTCGTGGACCTCGTGGTGAACCACGGCGGGTCCGGATCGGTGACCGGGGCGCTCGCGCACGGGGTGCCCCTGCTGGTCCTGCCGCTCGGTGCGGACCAGCTGCCGAACGGCGGCTGCGTCGAGGCCCTGGGCGCCGGACTCGTCCTCGACGCCGCGACGGCGACCGCGGAGGACATCCGCACCACCGCGTCGCGACTCCTGACCGAGCCGGCGTTCCGCGTCGCAGCGGATCGGGTCAGGACCGAGATCGTGACAGGCGAACCCCCGGCCGTCGTCCTGGCCGCCGTCGAGCGCCTGGTCGGTGGGTGAGCGCGCACCGCGGTGACGAGCGCCGATCAGGCCCGATGGTCAGCGCACCAGGCACGTGTGAGGACGGCGTCTCGCCCGTCCTTCGGAAGGATGCACTCCCTTTCGCTCGGCCCGCTCGTTGCACCGAGCCAACAAATTGGTCCGAGAGTCCCCGATTTGACCCTCACACGTCGTGAGGGCAGAACGTGGAGCCCATGAGCAACTACTACAACGCCTTTGCGATGAGCCCGGTCCCCTCTCCCAGCCCTGACGCCGTCGCTGCCAGCGACGTCGCCGCTGTGAAGCGTTTGGCGCCCCTTCACCGGGCATTTTTGCGGGACAGGCATACGGCAATACCCCCGGTCAGGCGGCAGTAGGCAACGGAGGCTGTCGAAGGCGACAACTGTCGTGTAGCGGTGAACCACCGGCTAACGGGCCGGCGTTCGGCTTCGTTGACTCGCCCCATCTAAGCGCTGGTCATCGCGCTCATCTATGGGCTTGCCTGCGTCGTTGGGGGTCGTGCGGCACCCACGAGATTGCCCCTCGTCAAGACACGTTCCTGTCAATCATCACCCGTCCGCATCAACCGTGCGCTTCTCGTTGGCCAGCCAGCTCACGCCCTCATCGAGTCGTGTCTGACGGTCCGACCATGCTTGTGTTTGGGCAGTCACGAGCGTCGAGCCATCACGGTCGGACTTGAACCAGCTGAGCGCCATGTGGAGCGCTGCCGTTGAGGTCCGTTCGGCGTAGTCGCGCACGCTGTACAGCATCGAGGCGCTGAGGGGAAGGCCGTGGTTCACAGCGTTGCGCACACGCCTATGCCGCGCACGAAGCACGGTGGTCTCGTCCCAGAGCTTGGTGAGTACTTCATGTTCTCGAGCGGGGTTGGTACACACTTCGAGCGCGTGCTCGAAGTCGGAACGCTGCAGGGCGCTCATCTCAAGAGCACGTATTTCCTCGGCGCGCTCCACAACTCGCCGAATCGAGACGGTGGCGCCGTCGTGCGCGTATTCGATGACCTCTCGTTCGATGCGGTCATGAGCCACGCGATCGTCCGAGGCCCACTGCCGCTCGAACGGTGCAGTCAGGCCCTGCGCCAAGCGCCGGTCCGCGAGCGCGAGCGTTTCGTGGGACTGGAGCGCATTTGCAAGCTCCAGCGGATGTACGTTCAAAGTCGACGCCAGTTGTTCCATTGCATGGTCTTCCAACGCAGTGGCGACTCGTGGTGGGACCGCCTCCGCGTCATAGAACGACACGTCGCGGTGGTCTGTCATTCGAGCTTGGCGGAGCGCGGCAAGCGCCTCGACGAGCTGCTCTGGCATCGATCGCCGACTGAGCGCGTCGTTGAGCTGGGCGGCGACGTTCTTCATGAGGTCGGATGTGGCCGCCATGCCGTAGGTGTCGTCTCCAGCAACGCGGCGGTCGAGTAGGAGGAAGGGGGATGACATTCGTACTTCGCCGTCGACCAGAGCAGCGCTGGCTCCCGCGTCTCGCCAAGAGACACCGCCCGCTTCAACAGCGATACTCAGCAGCGCCTCGACTCTTCTGCGCGCGTCCTCGATAGAACCCGCAACCGGGCGCTCACCGAGATCGACTCGGACGAGCGCGAGTCGGTTCTTGGCATCCTGCGTGGCCTCTTCGGCGCTCTTCAGCCAGAACACGTCGCGCTTCATAGACCGAAGCTCAGCGCGCTCGACGAAGTCATTCGGGCCATCGCCGAAGGCGACCTGGAGGGCCCAGTCAGCTGCGAGAAAGGTGATGGGCCCCGCTACGAGGCGAAACTCCGAGATCGCCCGCGAATACACGAGCCAGACCACAACGTGCCCGCGCAGTTCGGCGAGAAGCGTCGCTTTTGCCATCTCGACCCTGTCGGATTCACTGAACGGCGCCGGGAGTGGGTCGCGCTGGCTCCGTGCGACATCCTCCTCGGAGCCGATGAGCGCCTCGGCAGCGCTACTGAGGACGGAGATTCCTCCGCGGGCTGCGGGTCCGATACGCGAAGCAATGACGTCGGCGAGCTTGCGGAGCCTCCGAGTTGTCACCTGCGGCTGCTGTGCGGCCTCGCACAGATCGGCAAATGCTTCCGACACAGTCGCGTCGACCGACCAGGACTCGGCGAATGCGTCCGCTACTCGTGAGACGTCTGCTTGCGAGGTCGCCGCGACCAAGTGCTCGACCACAGTCGCGAACCGTTTGGTCAGTCGTGGACCTAGACCGTCCATCTGTGCCCGCAGCTCTGCCTGGAGGGAGCTTCGCGTCTTTCGCGAACTGTCCTTCCCCCAGTCGCGCGGCGGGGTGGACCGCGCCCAGTTCCCGTACTCAGTGACCGCATCGCCTACGGTGTAGGGCAGTTCCGTTCGATGCGGAAGCGGGAGCACTTGCGCAACAGAGTCGAGCCACTCCCCGACACCCGCTCGATCGCCGAACCTCACTCGAAGCGCCCCTCAACATCGATCATCGTTCCACCTTGACAGAAGAGACAAGACGCTCACTCAGATTTAAGGGAAGGAATTCCCGGCTGCGGCAGCTCAGGCCCCTCCGCCGCGTCGCCGGGGGGCCATGTGTTCTCGATAGCCGATGGGCTACCGGACGGAGCGGTCGAAGCTGCTGACGAGCTCGTCGGCGAGGGTCGCGGCGTCCCGGCTGCCGACGAGGTTCTGGAGTGCTCCGTCGCGGACGAGGGCGACGAGTCCGTGGGCGAACGCCCAGCTCACCAGCGCCATGAGCGGCGGTACGCCGTCGGGCTGGTCACCTCCGATGTCGATCGTGGTGGTCGCGGAGGCGAGGACACCGATGCTCTTCGCCTGGGCGCGTCGTAGATCCGGGTCATCCGGGTGGAGTTCCTCCGGGCTGAACATCAGGGCGAACAGCGCCGGGTGCTCAAGTCCGAAGTGCACGTACGCGCGCCCCAGTCCGCCGAGGTCCGGACCTCCTTCACGTTCGACCGCCCGCAGCCGCTCGGTCAACTCCGTGAACCCCTCGGTCGCGATCGCTGTCAGCAGGCCGGCCCGATCTCCGAAGAAGTACTTCGGCGCCGCATGCGACACCTCTGCGCGGCGAGCGATGCCGCGGAGGCTCACGCCCGCCAGACCCCGCTCGACGAGTTCGGCTCGAGCCGCCGCAACGAGTCGATCGCGGGCAGCAGCAGGAGCAGTTCCGGAGGTCATGTCGACGAGTTTGGTCGAGTTGGTTGACACTGTCAAGCAACCGGGGCATGCTGGACCTACTTGACAGCGTCAACCAATCCGAAGGGCTTGATCATGACCACCATCGCGAACTCCCGCTCGATCGCTTCCCGCGGCAGCATCCGCTCGATCGTCTCCGCCGCGTCCCGCGAGTCCATCGCCTCCGCCGCCAGTGCCGGGTCCGCAGCATCCGCCGCCTCGTTCGGGTCCGCGTTCAGTGCCACATCGTTCGCGTCGGCGTTCTCCGTCGGGTCCGCGTTCTCGTTCGGCTCGCTGTTCTCGATCGGCTCCGTCGGCTCCGTGCTCTCCATCGGGTCCGTCGGACAGTTCGGCGCCGTGTTCGGCGTCCCGGTGCTCCCGACCCTCCTCCGCGCAGCCGCCCTCGCCTGAGTCTCCACCATCCGACCACCACGACCAGCAATCCCGGACAGGACGCCACCATGTACCACGCACTCGTGAAGCGGCTCGCCGCGAAGAACTTCGAGCTCATCAACACCAAGGGCCACGCCGAGCTGCTCGCCTCCTGCACCCCGGACATCAGCCACCGCTTCGGCGGCGACCACGCCCTCGGCGGCCAGCGCCACACCCGCGACGCTCTCGGAAAGTGGCTCGACCGGCTCGGACGCCTCGTTCCGAGCCTGCACCTCACGATCACCGACATGTGGGTCCAGGGCTGGCCCTGGAACACCACCGTCATCATCCGCTGGACCGGGACCGCCACCTTCCCCGACGGCTCCCCGTACCACCAGCACGGCGTCCACATCGTCGCCCTCCGCTGGGGCAAGGTCACCGCCATCGACGCCAACGAGGACTCCCAGGCCGTCACCGAACTCATGGCTGCCCTCGCCGCCACCGGCGTCGAGGAAGCCACCGCAGCACCCGTCCTCGCCTGACTCCCCGCGGAGACGAGGAGACCGCCCGGCTGCCAGTCGGCCACCGGGCGGAGCCCTCCCGCTGTTCGATGTGGAGCGACCTCACATCGCGAGGAGCTGCGCGTTCCGGGCTGCGATCTCCTCCTCGGTGTCCGGTGCGATCATCGGCAGCCCGAACTCCTCGGTCTCGGACTGGATCCGCTCCGCAGTGGGGCGGAAACTGCGCTCGTACTCGGCGAACGCGGCCGCCATGTCCCCGTCGGCGGTGACGAACGCGTCGTAGAGGGCGGTCGCACCGAGGATGGCGACGGACCCACCCATGCCGGCCGCGGGCGAGGGGCAGTATGCGGCATCCCCGACGAGCGCGACCCGGCCGGCTGACCATGCCGGCAGCCGGTTCTGGCTGAGCTTGTCGAAGTAGAAGTTGTCCGCGCTCAGGGCCTGGTCGAGGACGTCCGAGAACGGCTTCCCGGCGTCGTCGAACGCGTTCCGGATGATCTGCTTCTGCGCCTCGAGATCGTGGTGGTCGTACGCGATCTCATCCTCCGACCGGAACAGGAACACCACGTCGGTGGTGCCCGCGTAGGAGTTCAGCAGCAGCGTGCGGCCGGGAGCGTTCTGGATACGCGATGTCCACGGCTCGATGAACATGTCCGGCACGACCGTGACGGACGTGTAGTGGTGCAGGAAGTGGCTGTAGTCCGATTCCGGACCGAACCACAGTCGCCGCACCGTGGAGTGGTTGCCGTCGCAGCCGAGCACCATCGCGAACTCCCGGTCCGCGCCGGAACGGAACACCGCCCGGATCCCGTTGTTCGTCTCGGTGAGCGTGGTGATCGAGTCGCCGAACACGATCTCGACAGCGCCCTCGATCTGGGCGTAGAGGATGTCGAGGAGGTCGTCGCGGTGGACCTCGACGTCGTCGAAGCGGTGGATCTCGTACTGGTCGACGACGATGCTCTGATCCGACGGATCCGGCGCCGCGCTCAAAACGGGAGTGCCGTCGAGGTAAGCGATGACCGTGGTCCGAGGTGGCAGTGCTTTCGCGCGCACGGCCGACAGGATGCCCAAGCGGTCGAAGATTTCCATCGCGTCGCGCCGGAGGTCGACCGGGGTGCCGCCCCGGCGGAGTCCGGATGCCTGCTCAACGATCGTGACCTCGTAGCCGAGTCGCCGCAACCAGATCGCCGTGGTCATCCCGGCGAAGCTCGCCCCCGAGATGAGGACCCGAGCGGGCTGCTGCATGGGTTCCGTGCTCATGATGTGTTCCTCCCTGGCGAATCGCCGGGCTCAGACGTGGAGTAACTCTACTTTCGGAGCCTAGCATTGAACGTGGAGTTACTCCATGTTCTGTGGGAGGATCGCGGTGTGACGCAAGTGGTGGGCCTCCGGGAGCAGAAGAAGCGCGCGATGCGTCAGCGATTGGCCGATGTTGCAGCGCAGCTCTTCACCGACCGTGGTTACGATGCTGTCGCGATGGTGGATGTCGCCCGGGCGGCCGGTGTGGCTCAGCAGACCCTGTACAACTACTTCCCCGCGAAGCCGGACCTCGTGCTCGACCGTGCTGACGACATGCTTGAACGGTCACGCCGCGCAGTGGCTGACCGTGACCGGAGCACCACCCCGGCCGAGGCCCTTCGGGCGCAGGTGCACGACGACATCGATCACTTCGCCGCTCGGGATGCCGTCTTCGCGAGAGGTGAGTTCCCGGCGCAGTCGGTGATCAGCGCCTCACTCCGCCGGTACGCCCTGGCGTTCCGCAACGATCAAGCCGAAGCGATCGCCGCGGCGATCCAGCAGACGGATCCTGCTGTTCCGGCTCTCGTCGCGCGTGTCCATGCCAGTGCCCTCACGACCGTGATGCAGGCGGTCACCGATGGCATCGGAGAAGCGATCCTGTCGGAAGCGGACCTCGCAGCGACGGCTCGCGAACTCCACGTCGACGTAGATGCTGCTCTCACCGACGCTTCCGAAGCGTTCCGGTCCACGGCAGCCCGGTTCGCGGAATCGTCCTGAGCTGACCGGCGGGGAGCCGCCACCCGGAGGCAGCAGCCGTATGAGCGCTTGCTGCCTACTTCGCGAGGCGGTCGAGCCAGTCGCCGAAGAGGGCGCGCTCGTTCGACGTCAACGCCGTCGTGTCCTCGAGCTGCTGCTTGAGCCGCATCGCGGTGCCGTCCCGATCTCCGCCGCGCGCGGGCTGTGCGAGGATCGCGGCGAGTGTCGCTTCGCGAGCTCGGATGGAAAGTGACATGTCGCGGGAGTCCTCGGGTGTTGCCAGGAGTGTGAACACGACTCCCACCCCGGTGGCGCGGAGCATGGTGACGGCGTCGGCGACGGGAATCGCCAGGAGCCCGTCTCCTGCGGCTTGCTCGATCTGCGTGCGGAGGATCGCGTCGATGGCGTTCGCCGCTGGGGATGACGTGCCATCGCGGGGTTCGCCGTACGCGATCGAGTACACCTGCGGGTGCATCAGGCCCCAGTCGATGTGCATCTCCCAGCCTTGGCGGAGCGACTCGATCGGGTCAGCTCCCGCCGTCCAACCCGTCCAGGTTGCGAGGTGCGCGGAGAAGCCGTGGAGGGCGACCTGGTCGAGGAGGCCCTGCTTGTCGCCGAAGATCCGGTAGATCGTCGGCGCCTGGATGTGGAGGGCGGACGTGATGGCACGCGTCGTGACGGCGTCGCGGCCTTCGGCGTTCAGCAGGTCGTGCGCAGTGTCGAGGATGCGGATGCGCATCTCCTCGGAACGAGTCAACGCTCGCCTTTCGTCGCGGGCAACAGCAGAGCCGGTGAGATCCGGGCTGGAACCCATGATCTCATCGGCCCAGCAGGGTCAGCGGTTCTCGATCGCCTGTCCGACCCGGAACAGGGTTGCTTCGTCGAAGTGCTTCCCGATCAGCTGAATGCCGACGGGGAGCCCGTCGACCACCCCGCACGGGACGCTGATCGCGGGATGGTGCGTGATGTTGAACGGGGTCGTGTTCGCCGACATCTCGATCGATGCGCCGATCGCTGCGCCGGCGCCGTGGGCGGGATCGGGGAGCGGGCGGGCGGTCTGCGGCGTGGTCGGGGTGACCAGCACGTCGAACCGCGCAAGCGCTGCGTCGTAGGCAGCACGAAGGGTGCGGGTGCGGTTGACGGCCTTGGCGTAGTGCAGCCGGCCAGCCTGCTGGTCGACGTACTTGCCGACGAGAGTGAAGAGGCGGACGTTGGCGGGGTGCGCGTCTGCATCGATCTTGTGGTCGAACAGGTGCTGCATCATGTCGACCGGGTAGTAATCCGGGCGGCCGAAGCCGAGGCCCTGATTGCGCAACACCGTCTCGGCCATGCCCTCGATCGCGATCGCGGTCCACAAGGCACCCCCGAGCAAATGCAGGGGAATGGAGACGTCTTCGACGATCGCACCCTGCAGGCGGAGGGCCTCGACGGTGTCGCGGACCGTCGTGTCGACTTCGGGTTCGGCGTTCTCCGTTTTGAAACCCTCGGCGAGGACGCCAATCTTCAGGCCCTCGACACCCTCGTCGATCCGGCTCAGGTAATCGCCAACGACGATGTCACGCTGCCGGAAGTCGAGGCCATCGGAGCCTGCGATGACGGTGAGGAGCCGGGCATTGTCGGCGACGGTGCGGGTCATCGGGCCGACGTGGTCGAAGAAGCCGTCGAGGGTGGCGATCCCGGTGTACGGCACGAGGCCGTAGGTGGGCTTCAGACCCACCACCCCGGACCAGGAGGCAGGCATCCGAATCGAACCGGCCTGGTCAGCACCGAAGGTCATGTCCGCATCCCCCGTGACGAGTGCGACAGCGCTACCGCTCGAGGAACCCCCGGCCGAGAACCCCATGCGGTGCGGATTGTGCACGACACCCGTCGCAGCAGTGTGGCTGCCGCCGGACATGCAGAAGTACTCGTTGGTGGTCTTGCCGATGACCTCGGCGCCAGCAGCAAGGGCCCTGGTGACGATGGTGGCGTCCTCGCCCGGAACGAACGTCTCGAGCTCTTTCGACCCATTCCGCATCGGGACGCCGGCGACCAAGATGCTGTCCTTCACACCAAGGCGGACTCCCGCCAGCAGACCCGTGTCGGCGCCCCGGATCGAGGTCCGAACCTCCCAGGCATGGTGCGGGTCCTCCTGAGCGGTGGGGACGGTGTAAGCGACAGCTTCGCGGGCGGCGAGGACATCCGGCTCCGGGATGGCATCGAGAGCGTCGAGTACGCCGACCATGCCGGAGATCATCGCGGTGTACTCCCCGGGCGATGCGGCGATGTCGGCGTAACCGATCTCTGCTGCGAGGTCGGCGATCTGCACCGAAGTGGGCTTCTGAACGGACATGAGAGCTCCTACTGGGTCATGAAGCACGCGTTGGGTGCTAACACTCTCATGTTAGCGACCTATGGCCTCGATTGACCCTTCCTTCGGTAGCCGATCTGAACGCACCGCAGCCGCGTTACTGATCGACAATCTCGATCGTGACGCTGGCACTCTTGCGCTGGAAAGCGAAGCCATGGCCATGGTGGCGGCGTCTCGATAGCCGATCAGCTATCGAGACGGCCAGCAATGAGCGAGTGGGTACGCTTCGCGGGTGACGAACTTGATCGGGAGCCGTGTTCTCTTGCGTCCTTGGACGGCCGATGACGCTGAGTTCGTGTTTGACCTGTACTCACAGTGGGATGTTCAGCGCTACCTCGGGCACGACCCTCGAGTCATGGAGAACATCGACGCGGCTCACGCCTTGATCGGTCGTATCCGCGCACGGAGCGGCCCGGTGCTGGGGTATTGGGCGGTCGAAGCCACTGCAACGGGCACTCCCGTTGGCACGGTCATGTTGCAACACATCAGGCTCTCGGGAACGAGTGAACCTTCTGCCGAGGTCGAGATTGGCTGGCACTTCCATCCAGATGCGTGGGGCCACGGACACGCAACCGAGGCGGCGCAGCTCCTGCTGCGGCACGCTTCAGCGTCCGGGCTCGACCGGATCATTGCGGTTGCCCATGTCGAGAACGCTGCGTCGCGCCGAGTCTGTCTGCGTCTCGGGCTGACGAGCCGGGGACGGACGACTCGTTACTACGACGCGGAATACGAGTTGTTCGAATCGGGCTCGCTTCGCACTGACCCTGTCTCTTATACACATCT
>NZ_QKLH01000029.1:0-5556 GCF_003224215.1 Curtobacterium sp. MCLR17_043
TACGTTAAGTCCGGCGGCGTCCTACTCTCCCACAAGGTCCCCCTTGCAGTACCATCGGCGCTGAGAGGCTTAGCTTCCGGGTTCGGAATGTGACCGGGCGTTTCCCTCTCGCTATGACCACCGGAACACTCTCGACCAGATCATGCATTTGGTCTCAAAGCTGTCCCGGCTGCTGCCTCCCGTGAAGAGGGCAGAGCGGTGTATTCAGTTTCGATTCCCGATCATCTGTCGGGAACCACAAAGTGGACGCGAGCCCGTGCAACAAGTGCACGGAAATCAGTGTGTTATCAAGTCTTCGGCTTATTAGTACCGGTCAGCTCCACGGGTCGTTAGTCCCCGCTTCCACATCCGGCCTATCAACCCAGTAGTCTGCTGGGAGCCTCTCACACTCAAGGTGCATGGAAATCTCATCTCGAAGACGGCTTCCCGCTTAGATGCTTTCAGCGGTTATCCGGTCCGAACGTAGCTAATCAGCGGTGCCCTTGGCAGAACAACTGACACACCAGAGGTTCGTCCATCCCGGTCCTCTCGTACTAGGGATAGATCTTCTCAAATTTCCAACGCGCGCAGCGGATAGGGACCGAACTGTCTCACGACGTTCTAAACCCAGCTCGCGTACCGCTTTAATGGGCGAACAGCCCAACCCTTGGGACCTACTCCAGCCCCAGGATGCGACGAGCCGACATCGAGGTGCCAAACCATGCCGTCGATATGGACTCTTGGGCAAGATCAGCCTGTTATCCCCGAGGTACCTTTTATCCGTTGAGCGACAGCGCTTCCACAAGCCACTGCCGGATCACTAGTCCCGACTTTCGTCCCTGCTCGACCTGTCAGTCTCACAGTCAAGCTCCCTTGTGCACTTACACTCGCCACCTGATTGCCAACCAGGTTGAGGGAACCTTTGGGCGCCTCCGTTACTCTTTGGGAGGCAACCGCCCCAGTTAAACTACCCATCAGGCACTGTCCATGAACCCGATCAGGGTCCTACGTTAGACATCCAAAGTGACCAGAGTGGTATTTCAACAATGACTCCACGAACACTAGCGTGCCCGCTTCACAGTCTCCCACCTATCCTACACAAGCCACTCCGAACACCAATACCAAACTGTAGTAAAGGTCACGGGGTCTTTCCGTCCTGCTGCGCGTAACGAGCATCTTTACTCGTAGTGCAATTTCGCCGAGTTCGCGGTTGAGACAGCTGGGAAGTCGTTACGCCATTCGTGCAGGTCGGAACTTACCCGACAAGGAATTTCGCTACCTTAGGATGGTTATAGTTACCACCGCCGTTTACTGGGGCTTAAATTCAGAGCTTCGCCCAAAGGCTAACCCTTCCTCTTAACCTTCCAGCACCGGGCAGGCGTCAGTCCGTATACATCGTCTTGCGACTTCGCACGGACCTGTGTTTTTAGTAAACAGTCGCTTCCCACTGGTCTCTGCGGCCTTCAACGCTCACGGAGTAAATCCGGTCACGTGTCCGGCCCCCCTTCTCCCGAAGTTACGGGGGCATTTTGCCGAGTTCCTTAACCACGATTCTCTCGATCTCCTTGGTATTCTCTACCTGACCACCTGAGTCGGTTTCGGGTACGGGCGGCTGCAACCTCGCGTCGATGCTTTTCTCGGCAGCATAGGATCACTGATTTCCCCTTACGGGTACGCGTCGGATCTCAGGCGTACAGACGACGGATTTGCCTATCGTCAGCCCTACATCCTTACACCAGGTTCACCTTACGGATACCATCGCCTGGCTCAGCTACCTTCCTGCGTCACACCTGTTCATACGCTAACCGCACCAGCATGGGGTCGAGCGTTAGACCGGCCACCATCACCCCGAAGGGATCCGGTTGTACCGGGTTAGGACTCTTAGCACCACTGGATTAGCTTGGGCGGTTGTTCGCCGGTACGGGAATATCAACCCGTTGTCCATCGACTACGCCTGTCGGCCTCGCCTTAGGTCCCGACTTACCCAGGGCGGATTAACCTGGCCCTGGAACCCTTGGTCTTTCGGAGGACGGGTTTCTCACCCGTCTTTCGCTACTCATGCCTGCATTCTCACTCGTGTAGCGTCCACGGCTGGATCACTCCGCCGCTTCACTCGCCACACGACGCTCTCCTACCACTCCGCACGACTGAACCACGAAGGCTTGTCTATAGTGCGAAATCTACAACTTCGGTGGTGTGCTTGAGCCCCGTTACATTGTCGGCGCGGAATCACTTGACCAGTGAGCTATTACGCACTCTTTCAAGGGTGGCTGCTTCTAAGCCAACCTCCTGGTTGTCTGTGCAACTCCACATCCTTTCCCACTTAGCACACGCTTAGGGACCTTAGTTGGTAGTCTGGGTTGTTTCCCTCTCGACGATGAAGCTTATCCCCCACCGTCTCACTGCTGCGCTCTCACTCACCGGCATTCGGAGTTTGGCTGACGTCAGTAACCTGTTGAGGCCCATCGGCCATCCAGTAGCTCTACCTCCGGCGAGAAACACGCAACGCTGCACCTAAATGCATTTCGGAGAGAACCAGCTATCACGAAGTTTGATTGGCCTTTCACCCCTATCCACAGCTCATCCCCTCCATTTTCAACTGAAGTGGGTTCGGTCCTCCACGACGTCTTACCGTCGCTTCAACCTGGCCATGGATAGATCACTTCGCTTCGGGTCTAGAACATGCGACTCAAACGCCCTATTCAGACTCGCTTTCGCTACGGCTGCCCCTCACGGGTTAACCTCGCCACATATCACTAACTCGCAGGCTCATTCTTCAAAAGGCACGCCGTCACCCCTACTAAGGAGGCTCCGACGGTTTGTAAGCAAACGGTTTCAGGTACTATTTCACTCCCCTCCCGGGGTACTTTTCACCTTTCCCTCACGGTACTTGTCCGCTATCGGTCATCTGGGAGTATTTAGGCTTATCAGGTGGTCCTGACAGATTCACACGGGATTTCTCGGGCCCCGTGCTACTTGGGATACACATCCGGCCATAACACCATTTCGTCTACGGGGCTGGCACCCACTACGGCCCGGCTTTCAAACCGGTTCGACTATGATGCGCTGTAACCGTCCCAGTCCGGCAGAACTGAGTGACGTGTCCCACAACCCCGACCATGCAACGCCCGCCGGCTATCACACATGATCGGTTTAGCCTCATCCGCTTTCGCTCGCCACTACTCACGGAATCACATGTTGTTTTCTCTTCCTGTGGGTACTGAGATGTTTCACTTCCCCACGTTCCCTCTACCCGCCCTATATATTCAGGCGGGAGTCACCAGGTCGCAAAGCGCCTGGCGGGGTTTCCCCATTCGGAAATCCTCGGATCGAGGCTCGATTATCAGCTCCCCGAGGCTTATCGCAGATTTCTACGTCCTTCATCGGCTCCAGATGCCAAGGCATCCACCGTTTGCTCTTAGAAACTTGACCACAAAGATTAAAATTGCGATCCAACGTCACACCAATCAACAACCCGAAGGCTGATCATGGATGACGCGAATCAAAGATGCTCGCGTCCACTGTGTAGTTCTCAACATACGATCGGCACCAGCACTCCCCCACCACAACGGTAGGTTCACCCTGGCCCGACGAAGGACCCGTAGGCCCAACCCCCACCATCACTCACGTGACAGTAGGAAGCCTGGTCCCTCAGGACCCAACAACGTGCACCAGCCGGCAGCTCCACCCACGACCCGTCCCAACCCTGCAAGCAGAGCGTACTGAGGTCGGAAGCATCACTCCCAACTGCACTGTCAATGTTCCACCCATGAGCTACCCGTCGGACACGTTCGGTCCGAAACAGGCGCCTGGACCAGCAACCAACCACCCCTAATGGGCGACCAGCACTGACCAGATGCTCCTTAGAAAGGAGGTGATCCAGCCGCACCTTCCGGTACGGCTACCTTGTTACGACTTAGTCCTAATCACCGATCCCACCTTCGACGGCTCCTTCCACAAGGGTTAGGCCACCGGCTTCGGGTGTTACCGACTTTCATGACTTGACGGGCGGTGTGTACAAGGCCCGGGAACGTATTCACCGCAGCGTTGCTGATCTGCGATTACTAGCGACTCCGACTTCATGAGGTCGAGTTGCAGACCTCAATCCGAACTGAGACCGGCTTTTTGGGATTCGCTCCACCTTACGGTATCGCAGCCCTTTGTACCGGCCATTGTAGCATGCGTGAAGCCCAAGACATAAGGGGCATGATGATTTGACGTCATCCCCACCTTCCTCCGAGTTGACCCCGGCAGTCTCCTATGAGTCCCCGGCATAACCCGCTGGCAACATAGAACGAGGGTTGCGCTCGTTGCGGGACTTAACCCAACATCTCACGACACGAGCTGACGACAACCATGCACCACCTGTACACCGACCACAAGGGGGCGACCATCTCTGGCCGTTTCCGGTGTATGTCAAGCCTTGGTAAGGTTCTTCGCGTTGCATCGAATTAATCCGCATGCTCCGCCGCTTGTGCGGGCCCCCGTCAATTCCTTTGAGTTTTAGCCTTGCGGCCGTACTCCCCAGGCGGGGCGCTTAATGCGTTAGCTACGACACAGAAACCGTGGAAAGGTCCCTACATCTAGCGCCCAACGTTTACGGCATGGACTACCAGGGTATCTAATCCTGTTCGCTCCCCATGCTTTCGCTCCTCAGCGTCAGTTACGGCCCAGAGATCTGCCTTCGCCATCGGTGTTCCTCCTGATATCTGCGCATTCCACCGCTACACCAGGAATTCCAATCTCCCCTACCGCACTCTAGTCTGCCCGTACCCACTGCAAGCCCGAGGTTGAGCCTCGGGATTTCACAGCAGACGCGACAAACCGCCTACGAGCTCTTTACGCCCAATAATTCCGGACAACGCTTGCACCCTACGTATTACCGCGGCTGCTGGCACGTAGTTAGCCGGTGCTTTTTCTGCAGGTACCGTCACTTTCGCTTCTTCCCTACTAAAAGAGGTTTACAACCCGAAGGCCGTCATCCCTCACGCGGCGTTGCTGCATCAGGCTTTCGCCCATTGTGCAATATTCCCCACTGCTGCCTCCCGTAGGAGTCTGGGCCGTGTCTCAGTCCCAGTGTGGCCGGTCACCCTCTCAGGCCGGCTACCCGTCGTCGCCTTGGTGAGCCATTACCTCACCAACAAGCTGATAGGCCGCGAGTCCATCCCCAACCAAAAAATCTTTCCACCACCAGACCATGCGGCCAGTGATCATATCCAGTATTAGACGTCGTTTCCAACGCTTATCCCAGAGTCAGGGGCAGGTTACTCACGTGTTACTCACCCGTTCGCCACTAATCCACCCAGCAAGCTGGGCATCATCGTTCGACTTGCATGTGTTAAGCACGCCGCCAGCGTTCGTCCTGAGCCAGGATCAAACTCTCCGTAAAAAAATACAGACCCAACACCCGAAGGCATCAGACCGAGTTGATTCTGACTGTTGACTGTCTACTGACAATCTTCAATCCAAAAGGAATTGCTTCATGACCCAGTCAGCAAGCCGACCAGGCACGAGGTCAATCAATAAATTGGCATTGACAATGTGCACGCTGTTGAGTTCTCAAGGACCAGACGCACT